>JAJFVF010000021.1 GCA_021371935.1 bacterium | reverse complement strand
GATGCATTCGGTGCGACCACAGAGAATGCAGCAGCATATGCATTCCTGTATGTATGGTCTGAGACAGATTCACCGAGTGTGGCTGTTGCGACCGGTTCTGATGACTGGCTGATGGTATATGTCAACGGATCCTTGCAGTATACGATAGACGAAGTGGCATATCCGACAGGCCGCGGTTGCACAATCGGCAGTGAGTATCAGGGAATCCCGCTCAGTGCCGGCTTGAACAGCGTTCTGTTCAAGGTTGTCAATGGTGGAACTGGCTTTGCTCTTTCGAGTCAGTTCATTGACAGTGGAGCTTACGGAACCACTGGCTTCGGCGGATACAATCCGTATGCAGCCACAGGACTTGGCTACTCGCTAAATCCGTAATCCCGTAAGTAGAACAACATAAATCGTACGGATTAACTGACCGCACGAACACTGAGGTGGAGCGTAATGCTCCACCTCTTTTTATTTATGTCATGCTCTGTGTGCTTATTCGTGCATAGACAGCAATTTGACATCCGAATATTTTCATGATTATACTTCAGGTATCAGTTCAACAACAAAGGCATCCCCTCTGATGAAAAAATCTTCGGATATCCATATGCGATTACTGATATGTATTATTCTGGTTTTTATAACCATTGCTGCATATTGCCGAGTCATGAGTTTTGGCTATGTCAACTATGATGATAATGAATATATAATCCATAACCGTCATATTCATGATGGGCTTACGCAAGAGAGCGTTGTCTGGGCATTCACAACCTCGCGTGCGGTGAATTGGCATCCCCTTACATGGATATCATACATGCTGGATGTTCAATTCTATGGCAATCATTCTTGGGGATATCATCTGACAAACTTGCTGTTCCATCTGGCCAATACACTCCTGCTGTTTTTACTGTTATTGCGCATGACAGGGAATTTATGGGCAAGCGCCTTTGTGGCGGCAGCATTTGCCGTACACCCGCTTCACGTGGAATCTGTGGCGTGGGTATCCGAACGCAAAGATGTCCTGAGCACATTTTTCTGGATGCTTACGATGTGGGCGTATGTGACGTATGTCAACAAGCCGGCTTTTAGACGTTATCTGATAATGTTGGTCTGGTTTGCGTTGGGATTAATGTCAAAGCCGATGTTGGTAACGCTGCCGTTTGTGCTACTGCTGCTGGATCACTGGCCACTTGAGAGGTGTGCAGGTGCAGGCAAGCAGTCCACATGGCGGCATCTCGTGTTTGAAAAGCTACCGATGTTTGTGATGGCCGCGGCTTCGTGTGTAATCACAGTAATGGTGCAGAAAAGTGGCGGTGCCGTGCAGCTGTTGCAGGATTATCCATTTGGTGTACGTCTTGCGAACGCTGTGGTGTCATACACAGCATATATAACAAAAATGCTGTGGCCGACAAAACTATGTATTCTCTATCCGCATCCCGAGACTTCACTACCCCTCTGGCATGTATTAATATCCACAGCACTGCTGGTTGTACTGACATCGTCAGCACTGCTGGCTGCACGCAGACGGCCGTATATTACGATGGGTTGGCTTTGGTATGTAGTCACGCTTATCCCGGTGATCGGGTTGGTTCAAGTGGGCCAGCAGGCTATGGCAGACAGGTATACTTATGTGCCATTGATAGGTTTGTTCATAATCATAGCTTGGGGGATCCCGGATATGACGAAGCGGTTTAAGGCAAAAATTTTGCGCTATGTGCCTGCTGTAGGCGCGAGCATCATCATATTGATATTGATCATAATGACATATTTCCAGACTGGCTGCTGGCGAAGTGAGATGGCTCTTTTTAAACAAGCCATGTCCGCCACCTCCGGGCATTGCGTAATAAGGTGTTGTATTGCCGGAACGTTGTTGGATCAAGGGAAGCCGAAACAAGCCATCGACCAACTGAAGACGGCAATTAAAATGAATCCAAGCTTTGCACGGGGTCATAATGCGCTGGGGTTCATATATCTAAAACAAGGGAAGCTTGACGCGGCTATTAAGGAATTGAATCGCGCATTGAAGATCAATCCTGACTTCCCACTGGCGCACAGTAATATAGGGAGCGCTTATGCCACACTGGGCAAGACCGACGAGGCGATCCGTCACTTTAAAAAAGCGATCAAGATGAAGCCGAACTATTCCGATACGCATTATAGCCTGGCTAATGTACTCGTGGAGCAGGGTATGATTGACGAGGGCATAGCGGAGTATCGGCAGGCGCTGAGATATAATCCGGACATGGCGAAGGCGCATTGCAAGTTGGCGAGTGTGCTGATAACACTTGGCAGAGTCGATGAAGCAGAGCTGCATTTGAGGCTGGCACAGTTGAATGACCCGAAGATGGCGGATGCTTATTTTTACCTTGGGTGCCTAATGCAGAAGCAGGGTAATATTCAGGGAGCCCTTGAGCAGATTACAGAAGTTATAAAGCTTGATCCGAATTTCGGACCGGCTCATAATGCAATGGCAGTGTTGCTTTTTCAATGCCGTGATTTTGATGGGGCGCGCAAAGAAGTAGAAATAACAAAATCACTTGGTTGTCCGGTCAGTCCTCGATTGGAGCAGGCATTGTCTCAACACTAAGCAATTTACGCTAAGTAAATAGCACGTCTTGATCTTGATCGCGTATATTCAGAACACATGTCTCTAGCCCGCATTACTTAGTTTCATAGTGAGGCTGCTGCGGATATCCGATCGGAATCTTGCTAAACAGCTTGCGACATGTTATACTCATCGTGTGAACTTGGGCCTTTCGCGAGCAGCGGAGGGTCTTTTCTTTAGCGAGACGACAGAAACTGATATGTTCGACAACTTTCGAGCCGATTGGCAAGCCGTATTTCGCAATGATCCTGCCGCGCGTAACTCGTGGGAGGTGCTCACTTACGCCGGTCTGCACGCCATATTCTGGCATCGGATCGCGAATTTTCTGTGGCGCCACAAGCTCAAGTTTGCAGCACGTCTGGTCTCGCAGATGAACAGGTTTATCACAGGTATCGAGATACATCCCGGTGCGACCATCGCCAGAGGTTTCTTTATCGACCATGGCATGGGTGTGGTTATTGGCGAGACGGCGGACGTGGGTGAGAACTGTCTGCTATATCATGGCGTGACTCTCGGCGGCGTCAGCCTTGAGAAGAAAAAGCGCCATCCAACTCTGGGCAACAATGTTGTCATCGGCGCCGGAGCAAAGGTTTTGGGAGCAATTACGCTTGGTGATAATGTACAGGTCGGTGCAAACGCAGTCGTGGTTAAGGATGTGCCTGCCAATTCGGTCGTTGTCGGTATTCCAGGACGTGTAGTGATGCAGGATGGGGTCCGTGTGCCACTTACTCATGGCCGTGATCTTGACCCTGTGATGGATATAATCAAAAATATGATGCTCAGGATAGAGGAGCTTGAAGAGAAATCTCAAAAAGTCGACAAGGGAGATGAAGATGACCCTGCAGCTTTATAATACGGCAACCCGGAAAAAAGAAGAGTTTGCGCCAATCGAGCCCGGCAAAGTAAGGTTGTATACCTGCGGGCCCACCGTATATAACTATGCACACATCGGCAATCTCAGAACGTACATATTTAATGATATACTACGCCGCACTCTTGAGTATGACGGCTATGAAGTCAAGCATGTAATGAATATCACTGATGTCGGCCATCTGACTTCGGATGAGGATATGGGTGAAGACAAGATGGAGAAAGAGGCACGCAAGACCGGCAGGGACCCATGGCAAATAGCCCGCTTCTACGAGGATCAGTTTTTCAAAGACATCGAAGCGCTTAATATCGAGGCTCCTGTGGTGAGGTGTCGTGCGACCGAGCATGTGCCGGAAATGATCACCCTAGTTGAAAAGCTTCTGGAGCGCGATCATGCATATGAGACTGCTCAGGCTGTCTATTTCGATGTGTCCACATTTCCGGATTATACCAAGTTCACCGGACAGTCACTCGAAGAGAAGGTAATTGGTGCACGCGAAGAGGTTCAGGAAGACCCGGAGAAGCGTAATCCGGCCGATTTTGCAATATGGTTCAAGGCAGTCGGCCGGTTTGAAAACCACATTATGAGATGGGACTCGCCGTGGGGAGTCGGTTTTCCGGGCTGGCATATTGAGTGCTCAGCTATGTCTATGAAGTATCTAGGCGAGACGCTGGATATACACACAGGCGGCGAAGATGCCATTTGGGTGCATCATCCGAATGAAATAGCGCAGAGTGAAGCTGCCACGGGCAAGCAGTTTGTGCGATATTGGATGCATGGCACGTTCCTGATTGTCGGCGATCTAACCAAGCGGGCAGGCGAGGAAGACACCGAAGAGCGCAGAATGGGTAAAAGTGAAGGTAACTTTTTGCGCATCCAGACGTTAATAGATAAGGGTTATGATCCGCTTGCCTACAGGCTTATGGCATTTTCGGCCCATTATCGCAGCAAGTTGAAGTTCACATGGGATGCTTTGGATGCGGCGGCTTCTGGTTATCAGAACCTGAAAGACTTTGTTGCGCGCGCGAAGCAGATCGGCGGTGAAGAGCAGCCATGGGTGGCTGAGCATAGAGACAAGTTCAGGCAGGCCATTACGGACGATCTGAACATGCCTCAGGCGATGGCAGCGGTCAACGAGCTGATTCGTGAAGCCGAGAAGCGCAGTCAGTATGGTGTGCTGGATGCTCTGTATGATTTTGATCGCGTGCTTGGGCTCAAGCTGCGCGAGGCAGCCGAGCAGGCGACCAGTGTGGATTCCGATATCGAGGCGCTGATAAAGGAGCGAGAGCAGGCACGTGCATCCAAAAACTGGGCACGAGCAGACGAGATCAGAAAGCAGTTGAGTGAGCAGGGGATTGTCCTGGAGGATACCCCTGGCGGGACTCTGTGGCACAAAACGGATTAAGTGCAGATATAAGTTATTAGGGGATGGAGCAAAATATCTCCGTCATCCATTTTGAAAGGGCTGAAGTTGAAATTCGGGGCGAGTCGTAAGGCGATTGTGATCGCGCTTATAATAGTGATTCCAATAGCGGCGGCGCTCGTAAAGACGCTGTCATTTGGCGCCGCTGGCCGCATCTGCAAGGGAGTCACCATATCGAACGTAAGCGTATCCGGTTTCAGCCGTTCCCGGGCTGAAAGAGTTATGCGTGCCTGGGCTGCCAAGCGGGCAGACCGAAGGATTACCCTCACGGCATTAGATTCACGCTGGGTCGGCTCGGTTGCCGATTTCGGCGCTCATATCAAGTGGAAAGAATCGGTCGACCAGGCGATGGCCGTCGGGCGAAAGGGCAATATTATAGGCCGCATGATCTGCGTTCTGAACCCGACCAGCACTGGCAAGGCCATAGATGTGCAGGTTGCGCTCGATCATAATGAAATAGAAAAGACAATCGCCAAGGTTGCCAGATCGGTCAACAGGCCGCACAAGGACGCCAAGATAAAAGTCGTATCAGGCCGCCTGGAAGTCGATCAGGACAGTGTAGGCATCAAACTTGACGAGGACCGAGCCGCAAAGGTCATCTCGAATGCTTTGAGGACGGATGCAATGGTGGTGACGCTTCCGGTCATCTCCGATAAGCCGGACGTGACTGCAGAAGATGCTCGTGGCATCGACACTCTGCTTGCACGGTTTACCACGCCGTTCAATCCGGGCAAGGTCGACCGCACTCATAACCTCACGTTGGCTGCCAGATCGATCAACGGCATAATACTGAAGCCGGGCGAGGAATTTTCTTATAACGACGCAGTCGGTCCCAGGGTGCTGGGCAGAGGTTTCAGGAACGCTCCAATTTTTGTGAAGGGCAAGCTCGAGCCAGGGGTTGGCGGAGGTATCTGCCAGGTTTCAACGACGTTGTATAACACTGTGCTGCTCGCCGGTCTGCACATCATCGAGCGCCATCCGCATTCGCGGACGGTTCCTTATGTAGGTGCGGGGCGTGATGCCACAGTAGCCTATGGCCTGCGCGATTTCAGGTTTACCAATTCCAACGCCTCACCCATTTGCATTTTGACGAGTATCAGCCGGGGTAATGTAGCAGTTGACCTGTACGGCGCTTCGCAGGAAAAAAAGGACGTAAAGATATATACCGGTCCTGTGAGATATTCGCCTCCCAAGCCTGCCGAGACTGTGACCGATGCCACTCTTGCTTCCGGCGTTCACAAAGTCATAGATAAGGGCGCGAGAGGTGTAAGGGTAACGGTGTACAGGAAAATTAGCCAACCTGACGGAGCCGATTTGACGGAGGTCGTCTCGAATGACCGCTATCCGCCGCAGGCCAAGATAATAGCTGTGGGTCCGACACAAGCAGGCACAAATATGACTCAGGCAAAGCCTGTCGGTGTGGCGAATGATGTTTCTGTGTCTAAGCAAACCGAATCCAATTTATAAACAACAGCGCAAGCTATTTACAACTTGCAGCCGCATTCTGTATAATAGTCTCCAGATGCTCCTGGGCGGTTAGATCAGGGGGAGATCGCTTCGTTGACACCGAAGAGGCCACTGGTTCAAATCCAGTACCGCCCACCACTTCAATTTTCCCCCTAGAGTTTTATTTTCGGAGCCGATACATGTCAAATCCTCACAGGCTAAGCCGATTACAGAGGTTTCTTTTACGAAACCACGATCTCCTTCCGACCTCTGATCTTGCATCTTTCTTGGGCGTAGATACACAAGTGGTCCATGGATGGATGCAGGCGCTGGGACTTCCATCAACATGTCCACTTGATAAAGAGCGTGCATTTCCGCTGATAGTTCGCCGCAACCATGACCTCCTAACGCATTCCTCCATCGCTCGGCTCCTGGGCATGACTCAGTCAGATTACGAAAAAGCTGTGCAGGAGATGGACTTTCTCGCGGTAAAAGTGGGCGCGAAACCCGAAGTAATCGATGATCTGAGCATTGATGATTTCGACAAAACTGCATCTGCGTCTTTCAAGGATTATGCATCCGATCTCTTTAGCGATAGTGATGAATGGGAAAGACCGTTCAGTTTTCTTGCTGAGTTTAGTCAACCGGAACAGCATGATTCGATTATTGATGAAAGCACTCTTTATCCGCAGTTGAGAATGATGTACAGCTACACAGCCTCGCATGGCGACTTTCTGTTGACCGGTGAGGATTTTTACAGTGAAGGGATATTGAGCAGGCTCAAAAACAGAGGCGTGAATGCAGGTTGGCTGCCTTTGCTGCTGCGCGATATTGCGCCGAGCAAAATTTTCAGCGAGTTCGGTCAGGGTCATCAGGTCAGGATAGAGAACCTGCGTGCACAGGTGGCAAAAGCTCGCAAATACGGCATCCAACTGTATGCCTACATAAACGAACCCAGGTTTATGCCCGGCGAATTTTTCGATAAGTATCCCGAGGCCAAGGGCATGGAATCGACGGATCACCCCGGTCACTTCGGTATGTGCACATCTTCAGATATGGTCAGGCAGTGGATAGGAGAGGCTGCCGGATTTTTATTTTCTCAAGTTCCTGATCTTGGAGGCGTGATTATTATCAGCGCCTCCGAGAACCGCACCAACTGTTTTTCTCATCTTTCCGATCATACATGTCCTGCCTGCATGAGACGCGGCATAGCAAATGTGCTTGCAGACATGGCCAATATCGTAATGGAGGTTGCCGAGTCGGTCGGGTCAAGGGCGCGGGTAATCCAGTGGCTGTGGGGATGGGACTTCATAATGGATGTTGAGAGTGTCAAAGATTCGCTTGTGTCTTTGCATCCTAAGGTCGAGGTAATGGTGGATTGGGCCAGGCACACTCAAATCAATATTCATGGCGTTCAGGTCGGGCTTATTGAATACACCATAGGGCATATGTCTCCATCCAAATTTGCCCGTGACATAATCAATGCAGCTCGCATGCAGGGCAGGGCAGTGCATGCAAAGTGTTCAATTGTCAGCACTGTCGAGTCCAATGCTCTGCCGTATATGCCTGTCATGACCAACATAGACCAACTTCTTAACGAAATACGCAGTCTGGGTGTGGACGGTATGCTGGGCTGTTGGATATTCGGGGCATATCCCGGCAGGAATATGGAAATGCTTGCGCATCAGGGTGAGCAGAACGCTGCAGAGGCCATGGCGATTAAGTATTATGGTTCCGGTGCAGATGAGGCCATTGCCGCCTGGCGATCATTTGGCGAGGGTATGCGCAGGCTGCCGCATACGCTTGGCGTGCTCTATCACAGCGCACTCATTCCCGGACCAGGTCTGCGGTTTTCTATGGAGCCGGAGAGTTGGCGGCACGGCATGGGTGCAATGGCTTCTGAGCGCATAGATGAGATTACCGAGCCTTTTGGTCCTGAGATCGTAATTATGGCATTTAGAGAGGCTACGCAGTTGTTTGCCGAAGGGATTGGTCATTTAGAAGAGGCTGTTGCCAAGTCCGAACTACGATTTCGCACGGAAAATGAGAAAGACCTTGGAATTTGCACAGCATATATGATACATTTAATTACTGCTGCAAGCTATACAGAATTTGTTATAATAAGAAATAGGCTCATCAGTGAGCCCCAAAACAGGGTATTGCGATCACGGCTAATTGACCTGCTTAAGGATGAGCTGGTCAATTCGCGAAAGATGCTGGGTCTGTGTTCGCGCGACTCCAGGATCGGCTATGAGGGCGCAATAGGATATTTCTATACCCCGGTTGAGATTATAGAAAAGATGTACGACATAGCAGTCACCCTGAATGTATTGGAAGGTAAGGAATTATGAGAAAGAAGTATGTATTAGTTGGCACGGGTGGTCGTGCTCTGCAAATGTATGCGAAGCCTATTGCATCCACATACGCGGATTGTGCTCAGATGGTGGGCGTATGTGATATAAATCCACTTCGCGCAGAAGCGCTAAAACATCTTTCCAGCCTTGATTGCCCTTCATATCAGAATTTTGATCAGATGCTGGTAGAGACAAAGCCTGATGCAGCGATTATTAC
Source organism: bacterium (assembly GCA_021371935.1). Lineage (NCBI taxonomy): Bacteria > bacterium. The sequence goes on along the minus strand of JAJFVF010000021.1, from coordinate 129,745 downwards.
GACTGTGGACAGGTATCATGATGAGTATGCCGTCAAATGCCTAAATAGTGGCATTGACGTGATACTCGAAAAGCCAATGGCGATAAACGCCGAAAAGTGCAAGGCGATTCTGGACGCTGAAAAGAAGAGTGGCAAGAAGGTCATCGTAACTTTTAATTACAGATTTACTCCTTATGTAACTGCCATCAAGCAGGCCATAAAGGACGGCGCGATAGGTAAAATTCTGAATGTTGATTTTGAGTATATACTCGATACAAAACACGGAGCGGATTATTTTCGCAGGTGGCATCGCAAGAAAGAGAATTCGGGTGGACTGCTTGTTCACAAGTCGACTCATCATTTTGACCTGATAAATTGGTGGATCGATGATGAGCCTGCTGAGGTAATGGCATTCGGCACCCGCAGGTTTTACACAAGTGACAAGCAGCCGCATGGTGAGCGCTGCATGACATGCAATTGTAACGGGACATGCGAGTTTTATCTGGATATAAAAGAGGATCCTGTTAATGATGAATTATATTTCCGATGCGAGTCTGCTGACGGCTATCACAGAGACGGCTGCATATTTTCCGATGATATAGACATCGAGGATACCATGAGTGTCAATGTTCGTTATGCTGGCGGTGTGATGTTAAGTTATTCTTTGATTGCGCACAGTCCGTATGAGGGTTTCAAGGCCAGCATCAATGGCACTGATGGTCGTCTTGAGCTTGCTGAGTATCACAGTGGCGAAAGGGCGAGTGAGAGCGCATACATATTTGACGTATATGATCGTCAAGGCTGCAAGACAAGCCACCATATTCTCAAGTCCAGTGGCGGACATGGCGGCGGTGATGAAAAGCTGCGCAGGATGATATTCCGGGGTGACTTGCCCGATCCTCTGGGTCATATGGCAAGTACCTATTCTGGGGCTATATCAATTCTCATAGGCATAGCGGCCAACAAGTCGATTGCAACGGGCAAAAATGTTCTGATATCCGATATGGTAGACCTGAATAAATATCACGCAGTTCCGGCAAACCGGTAGGGAGATTGTATTTACGATGATGCACTTGGGCAATTTGAGTATTATCGACTGGTCAATAATGATAGTGGCCGTTGTTGCTTTAAGGTTAGTAAGTTTGAGCACCCGTCACTATATGAAGGGTGTATCGGACTTTCTGTCTGCAAACCGGCTGGCCGGCAGATATCTCTTGACGATAGCCCAGAATATGGGTGGAACGGGTGTAATCTCATTCATTGCAATGTTTGAGGTGCTTTACTCAAGAGGACTTTCTCCCGGGTGGTGGAGCGGTTTCCATACTCCGGTTGGATTAATAATACTATTAACCGGCTGGGTATATTACAGGTTCCGCGAGACGCGTGCAATGACGATGGCGCAGTTTTTGGAGATGCGCTATTCAAGGAAGCTGCGTATATTCGCGGGAATATTATGCTGGAGCAGCGGTATAATTAACTTTGGAATTTTCCCTGCTGTGGCAGCCAGGTTTTTTATTTACTTCTGCGGCCTTCCCGATCACTTCCACATTCCCGGCATCGATTTTGCCATTCCGAGCATTGCGCTGGTGATGCTTATTGACCTTGCTTTTGCCATCTCGTTTGTAAACATGGGTGGTCAAATATCGGTGATGGTTACAGATTGTGTACAGGGCATGTTCTGTTCGTTTGCGTTCATCGTTGTGGCGGCGACCATTCTCATTAAAGTAAGCTGGCCTGAGATGATGCAGGCTCTATCGATGGCTCCAAAGGATCAGTCTATGATCAACCCGTTTCACACGAGTGCGGTCAATGACTTCAACATCTGGTATTACCTGATAGCCGTGTTCGGTGGATTTTTCTCGCATTTGTCGTGGCAGGGCGCTCAGGGTTTCAACTGTTCCGCTCGAAATCCGCATGAGCAGAAGATGGGCGGGATCATTGGGGTATGGCGAAACATTCCTCAAGGTATAGCGATCACCACAGCGGCGCTGGCTGCAGTTGCAATAATGCGGCTGCCGCAGTTTGCGGATCAGGCTCACATAGTGAGCGCCACTCTGGCCAAGATACCGAACGAATCCGTGCAAGATCAAATGCGTGTACCGATAGTGATGGCGCATATATTACCTATTGCGGTAAAGGGCCTGCTTGGGACGATATTTTTGTTTTTCTCGTTCACCTGTCATGACACATATATGCACTCCTGGGGATCGATTTTCATTCAGGATATCTATATGCCCATCAAGAACAAGGTCCTGAGTCCTGAGGAGCATATAAAACTTCTGCGCTGGTCAATCCTGGGTGTGGCGGCATTTGCGTTTGTGTTCAGCCTGCTTTATCAGCCGTCCGAGAAGATATTATTTTTCTTTGCGATAACGGGCACGATATGGTTAGGTGGATCGGGTGCGGTAATCATCGGCGGCCTATATTGGCGTCGTGGTACGACTCCAGCGGCATTTTCAGCACTTGTAGTCGGCGCTGTTGTGGGTGTAGGCGGATTGATTCTGCCCAAGGTATATCTTGCTCAAACGGGTCATGCTTTCCCCATTAACAACCAGTGGCTGTGGTTTATGGCCATGATATGTTCCTCCCTGGTCTACGTTACTGTTTCGCTGATTACAGGTCGCAATAAGGAGCCATATAATTTGGAACGGATGCTCCATCGAGGAAATTACAGAGTCCAGGCAGACCATGTAGTTGAGCACGAGCAGCGGAGCCGGTGGTCGATGATAGTTGGAATTACCAAGGAGTTTTCGACGTTTGATAAGGTTCTGGCAATCGTACTTGTCTGTTGGAATATGATGTGGTTTTCATGGTTTGTAATATTCAGCATAATAAACCTGCTGCATCCGGTCAGTGATTCGATGTGGATGTCATATGAATACCTGCGCATAATTATTATCCCCAGCATATTATGCTTGCCGATGACCGTATGGTTCACTGTTGGAGGCATACACGATATCAGGCATTTGTTTGCTGCACTCAAGGCGGAGGTCAGAGACAACAGTGATGATGGCAGTTTTCACGGTTATAAAGATGATCAGGTGTCCGAAGTGGGATTGTCAGCAGATTCAGAATGTACGCTTGAATCATCCCTTACAAAGCAGACAGACGCAGATGGAGGCAGCAATAGTGCATAGTGTATCAGGTGAGCTCTGGGCTGTTGCATTTTTGATGGTATTGCTGGCTGGGAGTGTAATGGCGGCTCCGACCATAAGTTACGACTGTCACCGAGCTTGCGGTCAGATAAAAATTGACGGCAAGATAGATAGCGGGGCTTGGAATAAAGCCCAAACTATCTATTTTGTGCTTCCAGAGACCGACGCCGAGCCGTTGAGCAGGACCGAGGCTAAGGTCTTGTGGGACAATGATTATCTATATGTCTCCTATTGCGCATATGACAAGGATATTTGGAGTATGCGCACTCAGCGCGACTCTGTTACATGCCAGGAAGACTGTCTCGAGTGTTTCATAATGCCGGATATCACGACCAAGGCATACTACAACTTCGAGATAAATGCCCTTGGCACAGTCTATGATGCTTATTCTTTGAGAAGATATGCCGGTGGGTCGGACTGCCATAGATGGTCTGCATGGAACTGTGATGGTCTGCGTGTTGGGATAGACATAGACGGCACGATCAACGATCCGAGCGATATAGACAAGTGCTGGCGGATGGAGATAGCGATTCCGTTTGCCGAATTGCCATCTTTGAAGGACAAAAGACCGAAAGCCGGTGACCAGTGGAAGTTTCTGTTGGCCAGATATGACTATTCAATATATTTGCCGAACGGGGTTGAGTTGAGCAGTTGTTCATCACTGCAGAAAGTAGATTTCCATGATCATACTCAATGGTCATCACTAAAGTTTACTGACTAGAATGATGTTAACCGACTATAAAGTGCCGCCGGATAGGGAGGAGGCGCTTTTTTTTGTGTGTAAATGCACAAGACCCGGCAAACATACTGTGCTTTATGGCACATTTTTTGCGTCATAGCAAAATGTCCAGCTTTTTGTTGGAATAGTGAGCCGGATTCCAAAGTGTTAACAGGTTGTATTCTGACGAGTGGTAATTGAAAAATTATACTCGTAGAATTACCTGTTTTAGCTCTTGAGCTATTGACTTGTGCAAGTAGCCGTGCTATAAATGCATTAGTTACTGTAGCTATGCCACGGATGGACGGGCTGATTTGGGCGATCGGTCTGTAGCTGCTCGTTGTAGCAGCATCATTTCATCGCGTGGCTTTTTAGTATCTGTTGGGGGTGGAGTTTGTTAAGTTTGACTATAGCGACAGTAATGTTGTTGCTAGTGGCGGGTGCTGCATTTGGGCTGCCGGCGGGGGGTCACTCAGTGCCGGAGACATCTGCGTGTATATTGGCTCCCATGGGTATTGCTGCAGTCATAGCGGTTGAGAAGCGGCGCAGGCGACTTGCGAAAATACGCAGTGGTGCGGGAGTTGCGTATTTTGTTGTAAAAAGAACTATTGACATTGGGTTGGCATCAGCGATATTGCTGCTTTCAAGCGCATTATTTGCGATAATAGCCATATTGGTCAGGCTGGACAGTTCCGGTCCGATATTCTTCAGGCGAAGAGTTATCGGCAAGGGCGGCAATAGCTTTGACATGTTCAAGTTTCGGTCCATGGTTGACGGGGCTGAACAGATTCTCGATCGGGACGACGATCTAAAGAGCGAGTATTACATAAACTGTAAACTCAAGCAGGACCCGCGCATCACGAACATCGGCAAGTTCCTGCGTAAAACGAGTCTTGACGAGCTTCCGCAGCTCTTGAACGTGCTGCTGGGGAACATGACCTTTGTGGGTCCGAGGCCGATCCATAATGACGAGGTAGAGAAATACGGGCCGCAAGTTGAGCAGTTCAAGACAGTCACACCCGGCATAACGGGTATTTGGCAGACCTGCGGGCGCAGTGAGACCTCATATGAGGAGCGCGTCCGAATGGACATGCAATATATTGATCAGAGATCGATAATGCTTGACCTTTGGATAATAATATCGACCGTGCCAGCCGTTCTATTGAAACGGGGAGCATGTTGATATAAAACTCTTATTAAAGAAAAGGAGGGGACGACGTGAAGATTTCTAGGCTAATATTACTAGCGGCTGCCCTGATCCTGGCTATAAGTGTTGCCGCGACGGCTAGTGGTCGTTATCAGTTGACATTAGTCAATAATTCCAACTACTATCCGTCATACAACGGGACAATCTGGACAAGTCTAGCACAGTCACAGAATGTAGCTATCGGTCCGGTGTACATCCAGATATACGATACTGTAATGAACACGACCACAAATACAAACATGCTGTGTATCGACTTGTCGGGGACCATCAACTGGGGTACGACGTGGGAAGCGGATATTGTGACCGGCACACCGACTACGGTGATAAACTCGACTGCCTGGGACAGGGTTGTTTACATGGTCCAGCACAACACAGAGTGGACGGACACTAAGACCAGTGATGACTCACCGACTCTGAAGATCCAGAAGTCAGCGATCCAGGTAGCCGTATGGGAAGCTATCAGTGACGGCACATGGGATATCAATAGGGACTTAGGAATGGGCAACTTTGCCTTGGGCAACATCAGCGGCGACTACAGTGGAGCAATCAGGTCAAGTATTGCTTCCACTGCACAGGGCTACTATGATGATGCAGTTGCCAATGCTGTGGATGGTTACGGTTCCACACATTCCTACTATCTGGCTGTCTGTTCAAGTAAGCAGGATCTGATTTTCTTTGTGCCTAACTACTCGCCGCCAGACGTGCCTGAGGTGCCGACGATGCTCCTTGGCTCGATTGGTCTGACTATGATAGGGATCATAAGGCGAAAAGTCACAAAGCATTAGAAAGACACATTTAGTATTTGCTGTGAAAGCGCCGTGCATAAGAGTTGATATGCACGGCGTTTTTTTGTCTGTGGGAACTGATCCATATCTGATAATCGTATTGTGCAAGAGCATGACTGTGCATTCAGGCTCATTGGTATGCGTCCGCAAACTTTCTTGAGATTATACCTATATGGTCGTGGTATAATGTTGAAGAGGTAGACATATGAACTTTTGGTACCTAATCAAAGTTATAAAGGCACGCAAGTGGATCATAGTCGGCATTGTAGCGGTTACTCTTTTGGTAATTGCGGCTGCAGCGCCAAAGCCAAAGGTTGTGTATGAAGGCACGGCTCTGGTGTCGCCTACAGCACAGGTAATGCAGGGTGGCAATACGACCACAGCCAATGATAATGACCGCGTGGCCGCTCCCGATCGGGGTGTCATACTAAGCAATTTGATAATACTAGCTCAAAGCTATGAAGTATATCAGGGTGCACTCGACTTTCTGGCCGATTCGATTGAGGATCAGAAGCAAACGATAACTGAGAGTATGGGTGCTGAAACTGCGAATAAGATGCCGTATAGGCAGGTAACTCGTGTTGAACAGACTCGAGGCAAGCTGCTGCAATTCAAGGACTGGCAGGATATCCTAGAGGTTACTCCGGTACAAAATCCGAGTATAGGTCAAAACGGTACCACCACTGATATAATTCGAGTGGTTGTTAGAATGCCCAATGGCACAGACGCTCCATATTTAGCTAATGCGGTTGCCCAGTCATTTGCGAAATCATATCAGGAAAAGAGCCGCGAGGACGTTCGCAAATACGCAAAGTTTCTCGAGTCCAGCAGGCAGGAGGCGAAGGCCAGCCTACAGAAACTGCATCTCAAAATAGCGGACTATAAGAGTTCTCATAATGTTCTTTCGGTAGATGCCGAAACGCAGTCTTCGATCGGCTCACTGGCAAATCTTGAGGCGGTGCGGGACAATGCTTCTTCTGAAGTCAGGGAAGCCGAAGCGGCTTTGCGCGACATTGACGCTCAACTAAAGGTCCAGCCTCTTGTATCGCAACAGTCTCTACCGTCTGAGATGAACCCCAAGGTGCAAAAGCTTCAGGATGAGCTTGCTCAGGCCGAGTCTGATCTTAGGCTGATTGCGCAACGCTATAAGCCGGCACATGATGTATACAAAGCCGCTCAGGCACGTGTTATATCTTTGAAAGGTCAGATTGCTCGTGAAGGGAGCAGCTACTCTCAGCCTGCAATCAACGAAATACATAAGGAGCTGATGCGCAAGCGTTCTGATGCTCAGTATTCTCTTGCGACTGCCAAGGCGAAACTTGCTTCGACTAATGCGAGTCTTGCCGCTGCGAGAGGCAATGTAGATCGTCTTGCCAAGGCGGAGCCGGAGCTTGCCGAGTTGATGACTGAGTACAATCAGGCTGAGAACACGTTCAAGATGCTCTCGGACAAGTATGATCAGGCGCTTGTGGCGGAAAAGGAATCCACAAGGACTGGTTCAATTATTCCATTTAGTTGGTCTGTGGAGGCTACCGGTCCTTTCAAGCAGGGTCCTTCGCGGAAAGTCCTTGTCGTATATGGTTTCATTCTCTCGCTGGTTCTTGGCATAGTAACGGTTATCTGGCTCGACTCGATAGATACACGCATGCGAAATGCAGCGGATGTCGAGAAGCTGCTTGAGCTGCCTGTGATCGGCTTGACACCCAAACTGACCGGCCGCGACGGCATGCTGCCGAAGCTCACTCATATGTATCCTATTTCGCCAATGGCGGAGTCATATAAGATATTGAGGACCAACATCCTATTTGAGTTGAGGGACTCGCCGTTCAAGACGTTGATGGTTGCGACAGGCCGTCCGGGTCAAGGCGGCACGACGACAATTTGTAATTTGGCCATAGCTCTTGCGCAGATTGGCAAGCGTATAATTTTGATCGATGCCGATATGCGCCGTCCGAGCCTTCACAAGTTCTTTAATGTTCCCAATGAGGCCGGCTTGAGCACTTTGTTACAGGGCAAGGATAATCTGACCGATGCTTTCCAACAGACCGAAGTCGAGAACCTGATAGTGGTCCCGGCGGGTCCGCAGCCTCTGAACCCGTCTGAACTGCTTGGTTCCGACAGGATGCAGGATTTGGTAAAGCGTCTCGAGGAGCACTGCGATCTGGTGCTTTTTGACACTCCCAGCGCGATAGTATTCAGTGATGGGCCGATGCTCGCAAGTTGGGTCGATGCGGTTGTGATGGTAGTATCGGCGAACATGGTTCCTCGTGGGACTGAGACCCAGACTCGCGATCTGCTGCGCAGGGCAAAGGCAAATATTCTCGGTGTGGTAGTCAATCGTTTGGCTCCTGAGAATATCGACAGTTGTTATTTCTATTCACACTATTACGCGAGTTCTGCAATTGTGCCGCCGGATACCGCGCTTGAGTCCGGCAACGGCAAAAAAGACGTGGATGCGCTTCCTGAAGCAACTTCTGCAAAAGTGTCTGGCGAAGGTGGTAGACCTGATAAGCAAGCGGACAGCCAGGAGAATCCTTTCCCGGACTAGGAAGATGCGCGAATATGCAGCAAGTGGTTGATAAAACTGATGGAAAGCACAAACATGGTAGTTTCAGTCTGGTAATCGAGTCGGGACGGACTGAACACCATTACTGGCGCGATCTGTGGTCTTATCGAGAGCTTTTCTTTTTCCTTTCGTGGCGCGATATCTTAGTCCGGTATAAACAGACGGCCATAGGTATTGCATGGAGTATCTTACGTCCTTTTCTGACCATGGTGGTCTGCACAGTGGTGTTTGGCCGTCTTGGGAAGATGCCCTCTAATGGCGTTCCATATCCAATATTGGTTTTTGCTGCTCTGCTGCCCTGGCAGATGTTTGCCGGAGCATTTGCTTCGTGCAGTACAAGTGTTGTAAGCAATGCCCAGCTTATATCCAAGATATATTTTCCTCGCATGATTGTGCCTGCGAGTGCTGTCATAGTAAACCTTGTTGACTTCCTTATATCGTTCGCCATTCTGGTAGTTCTGATGGCATATTACCATTTCATGCCCGATTGGCGTTTTGCATTGCTCCCGCTTTTTACCGTCATGGCAGTTCTTACGGCGTTTGGCGTGGGGTTATGGGTAGCAGCGCTGAATGTGCGTTATAGAGATTTCCAGCATGTAGTGCCGTTTGTGGTGCAGTTTGGTCTTTATGTGTCGCCGGTAGGTTTCAGCAGCAGTGTAGTTCCTGATAAATGGCGCTTACTTTATTCTGTTAACCCAATGGTTGGGGTTATTGATGGTTTTCGGTGGGCGATTTTGGGCGGAAAGTCAGATTTATATATGCCTGGTTTTATTTTGTCGATTGTTCTGGTTGGGCTATTACTTATAGGCGGCATCCGATATTTTAGGAAGACCGAAAAGACCTTTGCGGACATAATTTGAGGATGACAGTTGAGCACAGCAGTAAATATTGAGAACATAGGCAAGAGATACATTATCGGTCATCAAAGGGCATCGGGCACATTGCGCGATGCGGTCACCGACGCCTTTCACAGGATAATATCCAGCCGCAAAAAAGGCTCCATGCTCCCGGCCTCCAAAGAGGAGTTTTGGGCGCTCAAGGACGTATCTTTTGACATAGAGCAGGGTGACCGTGTCGCAATTATCGGGCGCAATGGCGCGGGCAAATCGACCCTGCTCAAGGTGATAAGTCGCATTACAGAGCCGACAACCGGTCGCATAGGCATAAATGGTCGAGTAGCCAGTCTACTGGAGGTGGGCACCGGCTTTCACCCAGAACTCACTGGCCGGGAGAACATCTATCTCAACGGTGCGATCCTGGGCATGACAAAATCAGAGATCAACCGCAAATATGATGAGATCGTAGCGTTTTCTGAGATCGAGAAGTTTATCGACACGCCGGTCAAGCGGTATTCCTCAGGGATGTATGTACGTCTTGCGTTTGCGGTTGCAGCTCATCTGGAGCCTGAGATTCTTGTAATCGATGAAGTGTTGGCGGTTGGCGACGCTCAGTTTCAGAAGAAGTGTTTAGGCAAGATGGGGGATGTTTCTCGTGAAGGCCGCACGATCCTCTTTGTCAGCCACAATATGACCGCCGTGCAGACGCTGTGCAATCGTGCGGTATGGCTTGATGGGGGAGCAGTCAGAACAATTGGTGAGGCCGGCACTGTGGCTTCCAAATATCTTCAGACATCCGTCTCATCGGTTGCAAAGCAGGTTTGGGATGATATGTCCGGTGCTCCCGGAAATGACAAGGTGCGCATCAGGAGTGTGAGTGTCAGGCCGGAGAGCTCCGATTCGGATTGCTCGCTTGTAATAAACAAACCGATTATATTGGAGTTCGAGTATTGGAATAACCAGCCGGGCGCTTATTTGAATCTCAGCCTGCATATTTATAATGAGGACGGCATTATAGTTTTCAACACATTGCCCGAGGACGAGCCAAATTGGCATGGTAAGCCGTTCCCTCGTGGTCTTTTCCGCAGCACATGCATAATTCCAGCGGACCTGTTGAATGACGGCATGCACCGTGTTGAGGCGCTTGTTGTGCAGGATCAGTGTAATGTCATATACAAAGCGCAGGATGTGCTCGTCTTCGATGTGGGTGATGACATAAGCCGAAGAGGCAGTTGGCATGGCAAGTTTCCTGGTGCCGTGAGGCCGCGTATGGAGTGGCATACCGACCTCATCGAGTCTGCGAATTTAGATGTAGACCAACTCAGAGAGCCGCAAATTGATGTTGCCTGAAAAAAAAGAGAAGATAGTCATATGGGGCGCTTCCGGGCATGCGATGGTTATTGCAGACATCGTGCGCCTGTGCGGCTGCTATGAATTGGTTGGTTTCCTGGATGATTATAATCCGGCTCGTGCTGGTGAGATTATGTGCGGTGCGCATGTTCTGGGCGGCAGGGAGCAACTGGAGGGCCTGCATGCGCAGTCGGTAAAGTTTATCGCATTTGGGTTCGGTAATTGCTCTGCCAAGGCCGGTGCTGCCGATATTGCTCGCGAAAAGGGCTTTGAGCTTGCGACACTGATTCACCCGAGTGCAATAATAGCGCAGGAGACCCATATTGGGGCAGGTGCGGTCATATGCGCGGGCGCAGTGATAGGTCCATCGTGCAATATTGGCGAGAGTGTGATAATAAACACCTCGGCAAGTGTCGATCATGAATGCACGGTCGGTGATTGCACGCACATATGCCCAGGAGTTCATATCGCCGGGCGTGTAAGTGTTGGGAATTCGTCCTGGATAGGAATAGGTACATCTGTTGCCGACGGTGTAACAATTGGTGAGCGTACGTTGATAGGCGCGGGCTCGGTAGTGGTGAAGAATATCGGTTCGGGTGTAGTAGCATATGGTGTTCCTGCGCGGGCAGTGCGCAAGTGCGAGGAGAGTTTTTGATGATATCGAATGAAGCATCAGTTGATTTAGCGATCTTTAGTGGAAAACCTGCGTTCTCGAAAACGCTGCATGTCGGTCGGCCCAATGTAGGCAATCGCGATCAACTGATGGCTAGAATAAACGATCTGTTGGACAGACGATGGCTCACAAACAATGGCAAATATGTTCAGGAGTTTGAGTCGCGCATTGCCGATATGCTAGGCGCACGTCACTGCATAGCAATGTGCAATGCGACTGTTGCGCTCGAGATAGCGATACGTGCATTAGGACTGACAGGCGAGGTCATAGTTCCGTCGTTTACCTTTATCGCCACTGCTCATGCGCTGCAGTGGCAGGAGATAACGCCGGTTTTTTGCGATATCGATCCAGCGACCCACTGCATCGATCCAAATTGCGTGGAGCGTATGATTACGCCAAGGACCAGCGGTATTATAGGCGTGCATCTATGGGGGCGGCCATGCGACACTGCGACTCTGCAGGCAATTGCCGATGAGCATCATATCAAGCTGATGTTTGATGCGGCTCATGCTCTGGCCTGTTCGCATGATGGTCGGATGATAGGCAACTTTGGTGAGTGCGAAGTATTCAGTTTCCATGCCACCAAATTCTTCAACACACTCGAAGGCGGTGCAGTCGTTACAAACAATGACGATCTGGCGGCCAAAATCCGACTGATGAAGAACTTCGGGTTTGCAGGTTATGACAATGTGATCTACATCGGCACAAACGGCAAGATGAACGAAGTCTGTGCGGCGATGGGACTGACTTCGCTGGAAAGCCTGGACGAGTTCATTGCCGTGAACCGCTCGAACTACGAGTGTTACAAGCGCGAGTTGGATGCAGTCCCTGGTATAAGTGTTATCGATTATGGCGACACCGAGCGGAGAAATTATCAGTATATGGTGTTGGAGGTCGACGAGGACGCTGCGACCATCAGCAGAGACCTGCTGCTGAATGTATTGCATGCGGAGAATATAATAGCCAGGAGATATTTCTATCCCGGCTGCCACAGAATGGAGCCATATCGGTCTTACTTCCCGCATGCCGGTTTCCTGCTGCCTGAGACTGAGAAACTCTCCGAGAGGGTCTTGTCGCTGCCGACGGGAACAGCCGTGGGGACAGACGAGATAAAACAAATTTGCCGTATAATCAGGACTGCTGTTGCAAACGGGCGTCAAATAACCGAGCGGCTATCTTCGGGTGAAAGCGGCGCTTCAAGATAATGAAACTCAGTGTTTGCATGATAACATACAACCACGAGAAGTTCATTGCGCAGGCAATCGAGAGCGTCCTGACGCAAGAGACCGACTTCGATTATGAGCTTATAATCGGAGAAGACTGTTCGACCGACGGCACGCGCGAAATAGTCCGCAATTATCAGAGCCGCTGCCCCGATATTATCCATCCGCTGCTGCCGGAGCATAACATAGGTATGCTTCCCAACCTGGTTGCCACTCTTCATGCTTGCAAGGGAGAATATGTCGCGCTGCTTGAGGGAGATGACTATTGGACCTCGCCGAGTAAGCTGCAAAAGCAGGTCGATTTGATGGAAGCTGCTCCGACGTGTTCGATATGCTGGCACCCGATGAAATGTTTTGTTGAGGGATCGGATGTCGAGCATGATTTTCCGGTATATCCACCGGATTCGTTGTATGGAGTCACAGCCAGAGATGTTATGACGTTGGACGATCTGCTTGTCTATAACTTCCTGGGCACTTGCACGGTTGTTTTTCGCAATGGCTTTCTCGATGAGATACCGTCATGGTTTTATGATATAGGTGTTGGTGACTGGTCAGTGCACATACTCAATGCAATGCATGGTGATATCAGGAGAGTCGACGAGATCATGGCGGACCACCGTATACATCCCGGCGGGGTGCATGGGCCTCTGTCGGCGCGCAAGAAGTACATATCTGGGATGAGCGATCACCTCAAGATGCGCAACTGTCTTCCTCGGCGTTATACAAAACAGCTCAACCGCGGCATATCGGCATATTGCCATCTCCTTTCCGGCGAATATGAGCGTAGTGGAGATATCCGGCAGGCCAGGAGATATGCATTGGCCGAGTTATGGGTTTCGCGCGGTCATCATGGTCAGTTTGCACATGCTTTGGAACACTCACTGCGTTTATCTTTCCCGTTCGGCTATGATTTAGCTCGCGCATGCAAGCGTATTTTTACACATAAGCGGGACAAGCATTACTGAGGTCTATTACTATGAGCGTAACAATTGATATTGTTGTGGTCACTCGCAATAGACCTGAGATGATAGCACGGTGTTTGGCTTCGCTCGCCGAGCATGTGCCTGAGCAGTCAAGGGTGGTGGTAGTCGATGCTTCAGACGGCAGTCAGACCAGAGAGATTACAGCCAATTATCCGAATGTGGAGTATGTATACTTCGATAATGGCTGCGACCAGCGTCCCCAGGCGAAAAACATTGGGGCTGCCCGATGTGATGCAGATGTCATTGCGTTTCTTGACGATGACTCAGTAGTCCATGCCGGTTGGATGGATGCTTTAGCCGCAGTGTATTGCGATGATACTATCGGCTGTGTTGGTGGAGGCATAGAGGAACCGGGCACCGAATGGAACCCGAACGAGCCGGTTGGCCGGGTTTTGCCCAATGGTGATTTGTCTCAAAACTTCGCCACAACCCACAAAGAGCTGATTGATGTCGATCATGTCAAAGGCTGCAACATGTCCTTCAGGCGAGAAGTGTTCGAGCAATTGTGCGGTTTTGACCCTGGTTACACCGGCGATAACATCCGAGAGGAGACAGACATCTGCGTGGGTGTGTTGCGCTTGGGCAAGAGAGTTGTTTTTTGTCCTTGGGCGGTGGTTACACACATGAGGGCTCCACGGGAAACAGTCACCAGGGATCTGGCCGATCCGCGAAAAATATTTTATGGCGCCAGAAACCACGTCTATTTTCTGCTCAAGTACTATAGAAAAGATAGGCTCAAGCTGCGCACATCTTATCTGACCGCCGTATGGCGTCAGGTAAGATGGCTTCGGCCAAACTCCAGTTTTTTGCCGAGAGTATGGCTCATCCTGGTCACAATAGCCGGCAACATATCGGGCACGTTTGCCGCACTGACATCGCGGCGTGCATGGGCGGCATGGAGAATGGGGAAGGTGACCTCGTGAAAGTATTGCACCTGACGCCCATCTATGCGCCTTCCTACAGCGGTTCGGCTCTGCATTTCCAGAGGCTCTCAGAGACTCTGGCAAGCCGGGGTCATGAAGTGAGCGTCATTACAGCCAACGCGCTCGATTACAGGGCATTTTGGGTCAAGAGCCTGCCGGTGAACAATCTTGCTGCCAAGGAAGTTATCAATGGTGTGCAAGTAAAGCGGCTGCCTGTCTGTCGCAGGCATTCTTCAAAAAGCTACTGGCGTCTGGTTCATTATTCTTGGAAATACAGATTGCCCGGCAGCGACTGGCTGCGTACCTGGTATGACGGTCCCATACTTCGTGGCATAGGCGAAGCGGCTCGCGGCGATTTCGATATAGTATGTGCCGGTCTCACTCCCTCTATGATGGTGGTATACGGGCGCAGGATTGCGGACAAACTCGGTGTGCCTTATGTTGTTATTCCTGGGTTGCATACAGACAATCCATTTAATACTGAGCGTGCGAACATAGCGCGAATTTTGAGGTCAGCAGACCATGTTTGCCCCAGCACTACGTTTGAGCGCGATGTGCTTATATCCGATTTTGCCATCGATCCAGACAAGATCAGCGTCGCAGGATGTGGTGTAAACCCGACGGATTTCGACAATGCAGACGGCCTGCGTTTCCGTTCAAAACATGGCATACCTGCGGATGCTCCGATAGTGTTGTTTGTTGGAGCGGAAGTGGCTCATAAAGGTCTGCTGGTGCTTGTCGAAGCTATGCGGGCAGTATGGTCTGAGTATCCAGAGGCGTTTCTTGTTATAGCGGGAGTGCGCTCATCGGCCAGTGAACAATTGAACAGGATTTTGACTGAAGATAAGAGTTTGGCTCAAAGGGTCATCAGGTGCAGTTCATTTGACGATTCGGAAAAGGCAGACATATTTGACGCCTGCGATGTGTTTGCAATGCCTTCGTGGTCAGAGTCATTTGGGATAGTCTATCTTGAGGCTTGGATGCGTTCAAAGCCTGTCATAGGCTGTCGTGGTGGTGCGGTGGAGACTGTCATATCGCATAACCAGGACGGCATTCTTGTTGATCCAAAAAACAGCAGCGACCTTACGCAAGCTCTGCTTAAGCTGCTTGGTGACGCTAATCTGCGCGCAAGATTGGGTGCCAACGGCAAAAAGAAGACCATCGAGTATCACACATGGGATAAAGTAACAGACCGCCTGCAGGAGGCATATCGGTCTTTGGGTGTGAAATGAGCGTATCGATTATCATTGTCAGCTACAATACAAAAGATTTGTTAAAAGACTGTCTAAACTCGCTTATAGCGTCCCAGACGGGCGATTACGACATTTGGATAGTTGACAACGCCTCCACGGATGGCAGCGCGGATATGGTCGAATCAGATTATCCAAATGTAAATCTTATAAGGTCGACCAAGAACCTGGGTTTCGGAAGAGCCAATAATCTGGCGGCGCTTAAGTCTGATGCGGATTATATAATGCTCCTGAACCCGGATACGGTACTTACATGTGACCTGCTCGGTCCTATGGTGAGATATTTGGAGGAGCATCCTGAAGTAGGTGTAGTCGGTCCCAAGGTGCTCTGGCCGGATGGTGACATCCAGCTTTCATGCGAGTTGTTCCCGACGATAAAGTATGAACTGGCCTGGCAGGTCCGTTCCACTTTTCTGGATAAACTCTTTAAGCCTGACCGTCTGATCGAGCATGTGCGTATGCAGGACTGCAATCACGATGTCTCGATGCCTGTGCAGTTTTTATGGGCGACATGCTGGCTTGTTCGGCGGCAGGTAATTGACGAGACCGGTCTCTTTGATGAGACGTTCAGGCTCTATGATGAGGATTTGGACTTTTGCGCCAGGCTTGCCCGCACCCAATGGCAGGCTCATTATCTGCCTTCCGTGAGTTTGATTCATATAGGGGGCATGAGCAGCACTTCGCTCGGTAAGGCGATCATGATGCGCAAGGGGCGCAGCCTGTATTATAGAATTCACAGGGGCATTTTCTATGCTCTGGCTTACAAATTGTTGATGTTCGGGTCCGGTATGCTCAAGATGACTAGGCATGCATTGCTGGGGCTGGTAAGTCATGAACACTGGAGCAGGGCCAAGACTCACTTCCATTTGGCAATACGGCGGTAGGAGATGACAGCAAACAGGCCGTTATCCATTGCATATATAGCGAACACGGGCGAGTTTGGGGGAGGCGAGCGATATCTATCCAAACTGGTGGGCTGTCCGTCGGGTGAGGGCATACGGGTCTATATGCCGCCGGGCACGGCAGCCGAGGAGTTTGCGCGAAGAACAAATGGCGCGCATGTCGAGCCATTGTCTACTAACGGCTACAGCATCCACCCTGTGTCGCTTGCTCACTCGATCAAATTCTATAAGGGCCTGGATTGTGACTTGTTTCACTTTAACCTTGCCAATCCCTGCTCTTCGACTATAGATATAATAGCGGCTCGACTGTTTACAAGGGCGCCTGTCGTGTTAACGACTCACCTGCCGACTATATCCAAAACAGTGCGTGAGAAGATATCTGGGCGTACGGCGCTTGGGTGTGCACATATGGTGATCACAGTCTGCGAGTCCGCACGTCGTTTTTTGATTGAGCGTGGCGTGGATGCCGAAAAGGTGCGTACTATATATAACGGCGTCACTGACTGGGTCACACCCGACAGCAAAGTCCGTGAATTGCGTGATGAGCTGCATATCGGTAAAGATGATGTGATAATCGGCACAGTCGCTCGCCTGGAGAGGCAGAAGAACATATCCTCTCTGCTCCATGCTTTTCAAAGTGTGAGTATAGAACATCGAAATGCGGCTTTATGCATTGTCGGCACCGGCAGTCTGCTGGACGAATTGCAGAGGCTTGCGCATGAACTGGGCATTGCCGACAGGGTTCGTTTTTGCGGGTGGCGCAGCGATACATGCGATATACTGCGGATGCTGGACATTTTTGTGCTGCCGTCTGCGTTTGAGAGTTTCCCGTTTACGATTGTCGAGGCGATGATGGCTGGGCTGCCTGTGATAGCCACACGAGTCGGCGGAGTCGATGAGGCTGTGATTGACGGCAAGACCGGCATCCTGGTCGAACCCAAGGACGATGATGCTCTGACCAAAGCCGTCAAATTGTTGCTGGATCGACCCGATATGCGCTTTGAGATGGGCAATGCTGGCCGTGGTGAGGCGCTTGCGCGGTTTACGGAAGATGAAATGCTGCGCAGGACTTGGGAGTTATATTCTGAAATGACTGCAAAGCAGAGGTGTTCGGGATGAAAGTGCTCTTTGTTGCTGCGTGGTTTCCGTACCCGGCTGACAATGGTTCCAGGATTCGCACATATCAGCTCATTAAGGCATTGTCAAATAAGCATGAGGTATATCTCGTGTCTTTGCTTCAGGATGATTCGGACCCGGTCAATGTGAAGTATTTGAGCGATATATGTAATGTTGTTTCATTGCATCCATCCCGATGGTTCAAGCCGGGCAGTTTCAAATCGATGCTTGGTTATCTATCGAGTCGACCTCGTTCGATGGTTGATATTTATGATCCCGCCGTGAGATCATCTGTCGGAAGAGTGCTAAATGAGATCAAGCCGGATGTAGTGATCGCATCTACTTTGGGTGTGGTTGAATATGTCTCTCGTCCGCTTGATATACCCTGCATATTGGATGAGCACAACTGTGAATATGCCGTTCTTCGCCGCAACGCAGCAAACATCGACGGAGCGTTGAAAAGGCTACGTTACGATGCCGGATGGAAGAAGTTTGCACGTTGGGAAAGCGGTGTATGCCGTTCGTTCGATAGTGTCGTGATGGTCTCGGATGGAGACTGCGAGCTGATGCTGGAGGCTGCACCCGATCTGAGAAACCTTGAGGTCGTTCCAAACGGGGTGGACACTGACCACTATGACCCAGCAAACCGGCATTCTGAGCAATCGACACTTATATACAATGGCGCAGTGACATTTAGGGCGAATCTTGATGCAGTAAGATACTTTACGTCCGATATATATCCATTGCTCATCCAGAGCATGAGGGACATAAAGCTGCGAATTACCGGGCGCACAACAGGTATCGACCTTAGAGGGATATCAGACTGTCCAGGCATTGAGTTTACAGGATATGTCAACGACATTCGAGATGTTTTGGCATCCAGTGCGCTCTGCGTTGTCCCACTGCGTCAGGGCGGCGGCAGTCGGCTGAAGATACTTGAGGCAATGGCGGCAGGCGTGCCGGTAGTATCGACCAGCATTGGAGCCGAGGGGATAGATGGTGTGGATGGCAGGCACCTGCTGCTTGCGGATACGCCACAAAATTTTGCTGATTGCATCCTGCGTCTTTTGAATGATGAATCGATGGCGGCTGAAATGGCAGCCGATGCAAGAAAACTCGTAGAAGAACGGTATTCGTGGTTGGCTTTGGGACAATCGTTTGTTGATATCGTGGAGTCGACGTGTCAGGCTCACATATCTAGTTGACACTGGTCGGTTGTTTGGAATAATAATAGTATAATGTAGAGTATGAAGAATGACGCTTTAAAACAATAACCTTAATGGAAGTGTGAGCATGATTGTAAAGTCGATAGCGCCAGCCCGTATACTGGATTTTGGCGGTTGGACGGATACATGGTTTGCTGGCAATGGTAGGGTGCTTAATTTTGCAGTTGATTTATATGCCAAGGTAATAATTATGCCGCGTGAAAAACCGGGTGCAAGTATTGTTGCTCAAGACTACGGTGAAGCAATTGATATCCCGGATCTTTCGGCTGTGCTCTATGACGGCAAACATGATCTATTAAAAGCCGCTCTTAATGTTACTGAAGTTGATGGGGTGGATATCAGAGTATATTCAGATGTTCCTCCTGGCTGCGGCACCGGCAGTTCGGCAGCGGTTTCGGTTGCGTTGATAGGTGCTCTTGCAGTGCTGGCGGACATGCATTTGACTCCACATGAGGTTGCTGCGTTTGCTCATAAACTTGAGACTGAGGAGCTCGGCATTCAAAGTGGTGTTCAGGATCAAGTGGCCTCCGCGACCGGTGGTGTATGTCTTCATACGATCGATCCGTATCCGTCTGTCAGCTCTTCACCGGTGCGGCTGTCTGAGGATATCTGTCTTGAGCTGGAGAGCAGACTTCTGCTTGTTTATACAGGTGAAGCTCATCTGTCCGGTGATGTGCATAAAAAGGTCATAGCGGATTATGAATCAGGAGCCGTGCGTACGGTTCGCGCAATGGATATTTTGCGGGAGACGCCGTTGTATGCAAAAAGCGCCTTGATGCGTGGAGATTTTGTAGAGCTTGCCGAAATCATGAACGTAAACAACGCTGCACAGAAGCAACTGCATTCGGATATATCTAATGATAAGACCGAAGAGCTTGAAGATGTTGCTCGCAAGACAGGAGCTATGGGCTGCAAGATCAATGGTGCCGGTGGAGGCGGAAGTATCACATTCCTTTGCGGTTCGGAAAACACTAGAAATGTGGAGTCTGCTATAAAGAGTGCCGGGTTCCGTGTATTGCCTTGTCGTCTTGATTTCCGCGGTCTTGTTACATGGGCTACAAATCGCGATGGTCGAGGCGTTCAACCCATGCGACATGGTCGAAAGGCATATACCAAAACCATATCTTTGGCGACGATGCTGGACTAAGGATTGTTTAATGCCCGATCATAGCAACAAAACGGACCGCGAAACATGGACTCCCGAGCGTATATCGTTCTTAGTTCGTAATATCGTTCTGGTAATAGTCGGAGGGATAGCACTCGGATTATTCGCGACTGCTGCCAACTTATACTATGTGGCGGCTGCGGTATTTGGTGCAGTTTTGGTTGTTGTTGTAGCGTGGCAGTTCGAGGCAGCTCTGGTAGTGTATGTACTGGTTGCATTTGTGCCTTGGGGACGGACGCCTGACATCGCGGTTGGTGGTTCCGGCGCCGGCAAGGGTGTGTTTATCAGTGAAGTAATGTTGGGTTTTCTGCTCGTCATCTGGTTTGCCCGTTACCTCTTTGGCAGCATCCCCAAAGACAGAGTCAAATCAGGTTTTTATGTGCCGCTTGCCCTGTATATAGCATATTGCATTGTCAATGTGGTGAATTCATACATATTCTGGGATCCTCATATCAATCGCATATTTCAAAATCCTATGGTCAATATCGTCGATCTGGGTCTGCGAATTTTAAGTGCGGGTGCTCTAGTGATGGTTGCCACAACGATATCCAACAGGAAGTGGCTCAAAATCACAACAATCGCTATGCTCATACCCGGCATCTACAACCTGCTGAATGCTCTCGTCGGCTACCCAGTGCCGGTTTCTGCACTCTGGTGGTCATTTCTGACTTTGCTGCCTGCGTGTTATTTTACTGCAATGGCTCTTGATATTGATAAAAAGCGGTGGCAGCGTATTCTCTGCGGCGTTGTTGTTGCGTTGTGCCTGTATGTAATCTGCTTCAAGGTAGTTTCCTGGGTGTCGGGTTGGCTTGCACTGTTATGCGGGCTGGCAGCCGTTCTGGCAATAAAAAACAAGCGTCTGTTTTGGGCTGCGTGCATTGTTTTTGTGGTTGTTGTAATTGCTGCATGGCCGTTTATCAATAGGAATGTTGTTGAGGAATCGAAGACTGGCGGCGATTATGACAGGTTTTCTCTGATGCTTGGTGCGTGGAAATACGCGACGCATTTCCCCCTGGGTGTCGGACTTGGCAACTATCGGTCTTATAACTCATTTTATTATGGCCACAAGTGGGGGACCACTGCCTACACATCTGCACATGGCACATATTCCCAATGTCTTTCCGAGACGGGCATTCCCGGGCTGATTTTATTTTTATCCATACTTGTGATGGGTTTTCGCTGGATGCTGGTACGGTATAGGGCGATGCCGCCCGGCTTTTCAAAGACATTTTTATTGGCAGTGCTCGGCCAGTTCGTTGGGATATCGATTACGGCGTTTTTTGGCGACTATATAATCCCTGCCTATCACAATGAGGGGCTGACAACTTTTGCAACCACAGTTTATTCATGGCTCTTTTGGGGCTTGGCGATCGCGCACATCAGGCTCAGTGGGAAGGACGTATGATGGACCTATCGATCTCGATAGTGAGTTGGAACACTCGTGACTTGCTGGACCGGTGTTTGGAGTCGATATATAAGTCGGCCAGTGCAATCGATTTTGAGGTCACAGTTGTCGACAATACTTCATCAGACGGCAGCGTCGATATGGTTCGGCAGAAGTATCCTGATGTGCGTGTGATCAGTAACTCCGAAAATGTCGGATTTGCACGAGCGAACAACCAGGCATATGCAATGAGTTCGGGCAAGTATTTTTTACTATTGAACCCGGACACTCTGGTCTTAGGCGATGCGCTCAACAGGCTGATTGACTTTGCCGAAAATCATGCCATGGCAGGTGCTGTGGGTCCGTTAGTGCGAAATGAGGACGGTTCGCTGCAGTATACGTGGGCGAAGTTTCCGACCATGTTGAGCGAGGTGATAGGATATCACGACAGGCGCGTTATTGGTATGGCTCGTCCGCCTTCAGATGTCGATGAAGCACGTAGTCTTGCGCCTTTTTGTGTAGACTGGGTAGGGGGATGCTGTCTGCTGATTAAGCGGGAGGTAGTTGAGCAGATAGGTCTTATGGACGAATCTCTGTTTATGTATTGCGAAGAGACCGACTGGTGTCTGCGGCTCCATAAGGCTGGTTGGCAGGTATGGGTAGAGCCATCAGCGGAGATTATGCATTATGGCGGCAGGAGCAGCGCTCAGATATCGCAAAAGTGTGAGCAGACGTTGCGCAGGAGCAAAACAAGCTATTTCCGCAAACACAATGGCCCTGTCCAAGCCTGCGTGCTCGCAGGACTGCTGGCGTCGAAATCGTGGATCAGTCATAAGATGCGGAAGAGTGTCCGATAATAATATGGAAGATGATAACCAAGTCAAGATGCCGCTAAATGGGGATAGCACACGCTGGCCTTGTTCAGTAGCGCTGGTTGTATGTGCTCTGAATCCTGGTGGCACACAAGCGGTTGTTTTGGGTCTTGGTCGTTATTTGAAATCATGCAGATGCCAAGTCGACGTTATTACAGTCGAAGAGCCGGGCGTATGGTCTGATCGTGGTGAGGAGTTCGGGCTGCGGATAATTGACCTTGGAGGCAAGGGCAAGAGCCAGTTTGAGCGTGCATGCAGGTTCATTGCATTCATGCGCAATAGCAATTATGATGTTGTTTTTACTAATAATGTGCCTTCGGCGCACGCTGCGCTCGGCGGTATACCCGATAAAATCCTGGTTGTGCCCATTCTTCATGCAACGGATGGTGCAAATGCCGACCTGGCGACTGCCAACAATGCGGCATGGAATGTTGTTGTAGGTGTAAGCCCTGCAGCCGAGCAAGAGGCGCGATTGCGTGCGCCAAACAAGTCTGTGATTTGCATAACCAATGGAATCAATTGGCCGAGTGATGTTTCCAGGCGTGAAAAACACCTATCAAGTCCTATTGAGTTGATCTGGATAGGGCGGATGGTGCAAAAACACAAAAATATCTTTGCTCTGCCCGCCATAGTATACGAGTGCCGGCAGATCGGCATCGACTGTCACCTTACAATTATTGGTTGGGGTGAGGATGGAGATGAGTTAAAGCGTCTGGTGGATCAGTATGAGGTCTCCGATTTGGTAACTTTTACCGGGCTTCTTGAACCGGATGAAACGCGGCACAGATTGGGCGATTCGCATGTGCTTCTTTTTCCATCAGTGAGCGAGGGACTAGGAATGGTATTATTGGAGTCTATAGCTGCTGGTTGTGTGCCAATCGTGTCGCGTCTGCCGGGGGTCACCGACATTGTCGTCAAGGATGGGGTAAACGGATTCCTTTGTGATCCAAAGTCGGCAATCGCATTTGCACAGGCTATAGGCGAATTGAAAAACAATCCAGACTTATGGCTGACAATGAGCAAAAATTCGGTTGCCATGTATAATGAAGAGTATACCGTGGAAGCTATGGGACGCTCATATACGAATCTCATCCGCAAAGGTTTATCCGGAGGTTACCCACTTTGCAAACGGCGCAGTCGTATGCCCAGCATTGACGTGTCTGTTTTCGCAAAATTCTCCGGTTGGCCAAAATTGGCGACTGCCGTCATATCAAGGCTTATAAGCTGTGCGGCAATGTTTTGTGCGAAGAAGTATAGAACTGAGATGAAGCAGGTATAGACAGTTCAATGACCATAACGTGTATTATAGCGACTTTTAACAGGGAGCAATTGCTGGTGCGTGCGGTAGAAAGCGTTTTGCAGCAGCAGGTAGATGCGGAGTTCGAAGTCATTGTATTGAACGATGCCGGCGAGCCGCTTCAGCCTGCCGACTGGCAGAAAGATTCTCGCGTGCAAGTCTACAACACCAACAGTGTAGAGAGGTGCTTTGTGCGAAATGCAGGTGCCTCTATGGCCAGAGGTGAATGGCTTCACTTTCTTGATGACGACGATTATATGCTGCCTGGGGCATATTCTGCTCTGTTGGAAATACCCAGGAATCCAAATGTCCACTGGCTGTATGCTGCTTACAATTGCGTTGATGACGATGGAGAGCTTATCCAGAATATATCACCGACACTTGAGGGAGATTTATATGCGCTTGCCGTTGCGGATATTGGGATACCTTTAGGCGCTTCGTTAATCAACCGGGAGGCATTTTTATCAGCGGGTGGTTTTGATCCATATCTCATACCCGGTGAAGACAGGGAGCTTATTCAGCGTATATCATTATCAGGAACTTTTGCGGCGTGCCAGGATATTGTCATATCGGTCAGGGTGGGAGTTAATGGCGCAACTACAACGCCATGGTCTCTCAGTACCAAGATGTCCCGTATGATGCGTGAGAAATGTTTTTGTAATCCTCGATGTTTGCCGAGGGTATTTGAGACTCTTCCAATGGATGGCGGCCGTGATATCGTGCGGGGCCGTTTGGTGCGTTTCTATGGTGTATCTGCGATAAGGAATATGCGCAGGTCGCCCTTGACGGCACTTAGTCGGACGATGGTTGCCATGCGGTTTTGCTTGGCTGGTATACCCAGCGGGCGCTTTTTCAGGGGGCTTTGCGGCGGCTGGTAGATAACGGAGATTGCAATAGATTGCAGAGAGCTTTGGAAGCTATGGGATGCTCATACGCAAATCTCATTCTTGGTTGGCCAAAGTAGTGGCTGCCGTCATATCAAGGCTTATAAGCTGTGCGGCAATATTTTGTGTGAAGAAGTATAGAGCTGAAATGAAGCAGGTATAGACAGTTCAATGACCATAACATGTATTATAGCGACTTTTAACAGGGAACAATTGCTGGCTCGGTCGGTAGAGACTGTGCTTGCGCAGCAGCTTGACGCCGAGTTCGAGGTCATAGTGTTAAATGACGCCGGCGAACCGCTGCAGCCTGCCGACTGGCAGAACGATTCCCGTGTGAGTATATACAATACCAACAGAGTGAACAGGTGTTATGCATGGAATGCGGCTCTGGCCATGGCCAAGGGTGAGTATATACATATTTCCGGTGATGACGATTATATGCTCCCCGGCGCATATGCGGCTCTCTTGGCGCGGGCAAGGCAGACCGGAGCGGAGTGGACTTACGGCGCATATAACTGCGTGAATGATGATGGTGAGTTCATCGAGACGATATTGCCCACAATGGAGGGTGATCTATTTGCGCACACTGTTGCGGATATCGGCATACCTATGGGTGCATCATTGATGTCAAGAACAGCCGTATTATCGGTAGGCGGCATGGATCCCGAGCTAATTCCTGGTCAGGATCGGGACCTCACACTGCGAATAGCCCTTTTCGGCAAAATTGCGGCGTGTCAAGACATCGTGGCAGCATTCAGGGTAGGGCCGCAGGGTGCGACCACAACTCCGTGGTCTCGCAGTGCCCAGACCGGGCGCATTATGCGTGAGAAATGTTTTGCAAATCCGCGTTGTCTACCCAGACTTTTCGAGAGTATATCGAAGGCTAAAAATCGCGGTGCATTACGTGGTCGGCTGGCGCGTTTCTATGGTGCTTCAGCAATCAGGCATGTGCGATGTTCTCCGTTTACAGCGCTCAGTCGGGCGCTTGTAGCTGTGCGTTTTTGCCTTGCGGGTGTTCCTGACAGGTGTTTTTTCAGGGGACTTCGCGGTGGCTGGTAGGTTATGAAAATAGCAATAGATTGCAGAGAGCTTCGCGGGCAGGCTGGTGGTTTTAGGACGTATCTCATCGGTCTGCTTGAGGGGCTTGCTGAAGTCGATACGGACAACGAATATCTATTGTATGTCTATTCACCGTCAGATTTAGAGGGTATACGCATTCCAGTGCGTTCATTAACAATCGACGTGTCGGGTGGAAGGCTTTGGTCCGACTGGTTTTATTTGCGCAAACATATAAACTCCGATAACCCGGATGTGGTTCACTTTCCGGCGAATTACGGTCTTGTCGGCATAAGTGTTCCATCTGTTGTCACGTTGCATGACTGCATATCGCTCGATTCAAAAGCGCGATGTGCGTCCGTGAAGTCTGAGATTCTCAGACGGTATTCTGCCATGATGACTGGTATATCTATTACTCGCGCAAACTCGGTAATAACGGTATCGAACTATTCTCGGGATCGGATCGCGAGCAGATTCGGATGCGATCGCAAGATTGTCGTGACATATGAGGCTGCACGGGCCAAACCAGAGAGCAGAGAGGTCTGTGTTGATCCAGACTCTGCGTCAACAAAGCCATATCTACTGGTTCTTGCGTCAGTTGACCGCAGGAAGAACACATCGTTGGTGATACAGGCTTTTTCGCAGACGCGTTTGGCGCGTGAGCAATGCAGGCTAATGATCGTGGCATCGCATCCTGCTGCGCAGCGACTTGTCGAGCGTGAGGCTAATGAGTTTGGTGTATTTTCGCTTATCGACATAAAGTCACAAGTTGATGACCGAACGCTGCAATGCTTGTATAGTGAGTGTTTGGCGTTTGTGTTTCCAAGTCTGGATGAGGGCTTTGGACTGCCGCCGCTTGAGGCAATGGCCTGTGGAGCTGCGGTCATATCTTCCGACAGAGCATCGATGCCTGAAGTTCTAGGTGATGCGGCGCTCTATTTTGATCCCGGCGACGCGGTCGACCTTGCGGACAAAATGGACGTTTTAGTTGACCATGAGGAGTTGTGTAAGAGCCTTGGTGAAGCTGGTTTACGCAGAGCATCGGCTTTTTCGTGGCATGAGATAGCCCACAGCACGCTTGCTGCATATAAGGATGCTGTCAGATGAGTTTTTGCGCGGTGAATGTATAGACACAGAGTCTGGAATGGGTAGAGTATGAACATGATAACCAAAAGGCTTTTGATAATAGCAGCGGTTTTATTTTTAGCAAATCCGGCCATATGTACTCCGACAGTGGGAACGGTTTCCGCTTCGACAAGTGTTGGGTTATACAACAAGTTCGAGGCAACTTTCTCCATAACAACGGTTGCGACGAACCCATATTGGCCATATGATGCAAGTCCTGCTGCAAACACGACCGACCATCCGAATGCGGTCCCATCTGGAGTGGGTGTAACGGTGGATGGGATTTTTCTGCCGCCGGGGGCGACGGATTGGAGCGATGCAGTTGTCCAGCCAGGCTTTTATTGTCTGGACTATTCAACTGACTCGACAAACCCATCTTTGGCAATAGACACAGGCGCATTGTGGGTGTATCCATCAGGCTCGCCTGTGTGGAAGGTCCGTTATGCTCCAACGGCGTTGGGCACTTGGTATGGCAGAATTCGCGTCACTGATGCCTCCGGTACGTCTTACGGCAACGTATTTTCTTTCGAGTGCGTTTCAAGTGACAATCATGGCTTTGTAAGAGTAGCAGAGAACGACAAACGCTACTTTGAGCTTACTGACGGCAAATATCTACCGCTGATAGGCTGCACCAGTGCCGCCACCGATCAAATGTCGACTCTTAAGAGCATAGGGGTCAATCTGGTAAGATCCTGGTGGCAGAGCAGCAGCACCCAGTTCCCGCTATTTGGCGCCGGCGGTCAGGGTGGGGATCCGGTTTGGAAGAATATCACATACAGCACGGATTATGTCAGACCGAATCACATTACTTCATGCCTGCTTCCAAACACCGGCACTGTTTGGGAGTGCATAAACACGTGGCTCCCGGTTAAGAAGAACACCACTTATCAGTTCAAGGGGACTGTAAAGACAGTGGGTCTATCCGGGTCGGACGGCTGCGGTGTATATCTGGCGGAGCTTCAGACTGGTAAACAGTCCACCAGGCTGAGCGGAAACAACGATTGGCAGGAGCTTACTCTCAGCCTGAGTTCGGGAAGCAATTACCAGTTCCGTGTATATGTCGGTGTGCTGGGAGCGACATCAGGTTCAGCCTATCTCTCTGATTTATCGCTGAAGGAGGACTTTGGCGGTGGTCAATACGGTCCCGAACTGCTGCAGCGCGCTGATTTTCAGCCTCAAAACAGCTATTCTCAGAAGATAGCCTGGAATATCGATCAGTTCGTAAGTGCAGCGCAATCAAACGATGTTTATGTAAAAGCCGTAATAGAGGAGGCTGGTGATTCGTTCTTCGGCTGTATACAGAGCGATGGCACTTGGGGGACAAAGTCTGCTGAAAATGTCTACGCAAGCGATACGCATGCATCTCGCACATACCAGACATATTTTTGGAGATACCTGATTGCCAGATGGGGTTATTGTACGGCTATACATAGTTTTGAGTTCGTGAATGAGGGTGACCCAAACAGTTCCGCGCATCAAGATGCTGTGGCGGCTCTCGGCAGATATATGAAAACGTATGATCCCAATGAGCATCTTGTCGGCTCGTCGAACTGGCACTCAGTTGCGCCGGTGATGTGGTCGGATTCGGATATAGGCATAGCTGATATACATATGTATATGGGGTGGGACGTGCCTTCCGGCGGCAATCGAATTTGGCCGGGCTGGGATGGAAGCTGGACGCTGCCATGTACTGCTACAGCGCTCAGCAGTAATTACTCTATAGATGAGACTGTCAAACACTCTGGCCGCGCATCACTGAAGGTAAATTTGCCTGCAAATCCGAGTTCAACGTTTCTTCCGCAGGACCAGTGTCCCATGCAGTTTCAGTTTGCCCAGAAAAATGGCGATCAGATGCGCTTGAATTTTTGGGTAAAGACGCAAAACTACACGCCATACTCCAACTCGGGGTGTTTCTGGTTTGATATGAGTGCAGCGCGTTATGGTGGAGATTGGCTTGAGAAGTATTCCGGTCCGCAATATGCAATTCCCTCCGGCGACAATGACTGGACATACATATCAAAGGAATGGACTGTAAGCACTGCCGAACCGGGTGCGACAATGGCGTGGTTCCGCCCCACTCATGTCGGCAACCATTCATCTGAACCCGGCACTGTATGGGTAGATGATATCAAGATCGAAAACCTCACAACCGGCTGTGTAAGCAATTACAATGGTGGTTTTGAGTATATGATTCCTGAGAGCTACGATGTCGTAGCGGATCACTGCGCCTATTCTCGAATACTGCGTGCGTTCAATTTTGGTAAACCCGTAATCAGGGGCGAGACCGGGATATGCAACACCGGTGGTTCCAACGAGCAGGACCCGATTTTGTCAAATGACAGTGCAGGGATCTGGTGGAAAAAACTTGTTTGGTCGCATACTGACCCCGGTGGCTTAATAGATATCTACTGGTGGTGTGACAGACTCTATTCTGAAAAGTTTACATATGCGGCGGCATTCCAGAGTTTCATGGCGGGCATACTTCTTGCGAACGGACATTATGTCGATGCCGATGCTGCATCAACCGACCCATACTTGCGCGCAATAGGCCAGAAGGACCTGACAAACAACCGAGCTCATCTCTGGATCGACAATGCTTTGAGCACTTGGAAGAACGCCGTCGATGGTGTCAGCGTATCACCCATATCCGGTACGGTTACTCTTACCGGCCTCAAGGACAGCGTATACGATGTCGAGTGGTGGGATACATCTACAGGCAGCGTGAGCAGCAATGATGAGCTGACATGCACCGGAGGCAGTTTGGTTTTGTCGGTGCAGAACCTGCAATCCGACATTGCCTGCAAGATATATTTGAAGCCTGCAAAGGTAGACCTGCGGATAATAGTGCCTGCTTCTGAGGTTATTCCCGGTCAGGACGTCACTGTGACGGTAGAATACACGAACAATGGTGAAACAGACGCATCCAACGTCACCATAAGTGCGCGTGTGCCGGCTGATATGACTTATAATGCGGGCAGCGCCGAACTGACGGGTGGCACATGGGACTCAGCAACTAAGTCTGTGTCGTGGGTTGTGGACCATATTGCCGCTCACGAAACAGGGACCAGGACGTTTTCAGCAAAGGTCAATTAAGCCCCGTTCAAGGAGTACCATACACCGATGCGCTATTTGTCGGCTTGCATAAAAACTCGAAAGAACAACCTGGACTTTATACGTTTTTTTGCCGCGTCACTGGTCATCATTTCTCATGCTTTCCCCTTGTCTACGGGAACAGACAAGCGTGAGTTAATGGTGCTGCTCACTCACGATCAATTGACTTTAGGGCGTTTTGCGGTTGCGGTGTTCTTTATAATCAGTGGTTTTCTGATTACTGCCAGTTACGACCGTTCGCAAAACATCAAGCGTTTTGTGAGGGCACGTTTTTTGAGAATTTTCCCCGGTTTAGCGGTGGTTGTGCTGCTTACGGCATTTGTGCTTGGTCCGATGGTGACGAGTATGCCGCTTGCAGAATATTTACACGAGCGTCAGACCTGTAGATACCTTGGCACGATGTTTCTGCGCAATTCCGATGCGCTGCCGGGTGTTTTTGTATCAAATCCCTTCCCAAATGCGGTAAACGGTTCGCTTTGGACGCTGTTTTTCGAGGTGCTTTGCTATTGTATAGTTGCCGTAATGGGGATAGTTGGGCTGCTCAAGAGGCGGCCAATACTGATTCTCTTTTTGCTTGTAATGATCGCGCCGCTGCCGGCGAGTTGGACATGGCACAGATGGCATATATCCACTATGCTTGCCTTCACCAAGCTCTTTGCGTCTGGGATGTTGTGTTATGCCTATCGCGATCATATCAGGCTCAGCAAATGGCTGGCTGTTGCAGCGCTTGTTGGACTGTTGGTATCGACTCAATTGGGCGGTCTTGACCGGCTGCTGCCGATTTTAGGGACATATCTGGTTATGTATTGTGCATTTACGCCGTGCGGCAATCTTTGGAGCTTTGCCAAGCGTGGCGATTTCTCTTACGGCATGTATATATATGCTTTTCCGATCCAGCAAACCGTGATGCTGATAAGCGGCGGCAGGATGAGTCCAATATTCAATATGCTCATATCGTTTCCGTTCGTTCTCTTGTTTGCCGCACTCTCATGGCATATCATAGAAAAGAAGTGTCTCAAACGAAAAACAGCGGTCAAAGCGTCAACTGCGTGATAAAGAGTTGCGGCATGGCAATGGAATATGGCATTATCCATTAGCGCGCATTATTCATGAGAAACGTGAATGATGCGCGGCCCGGACCCGAAATATGCTCGACGAGCATAATTCGGGTTAGGTGTCTGAAGGTATATTGATCCATTCGGTATAATTCCAATACAGGCCACAGGCGATTTGGAGTCAACAATATGTCAACAATCGATGGCATCGGCAAAGGGCATGATCGACGAGCGCGTATATGGGTATTCGCGATCATAGTCGCTGCCGTCATAATGTATATCCCGACATTTGCCTATCTGCGCAATAAATGGATGGAAGATGCGCAGTACAGCCTGGGTTTTCTGGTGCCGTTTGTCTCCGGCTATTTTGTATGGAAAAAGTGGCCTGAGGCTGTGCAGTTGAGCAAATCGCCCTCAATATGGGGACTTGTCATAATTCTATTAGGCCTATTGCTTCATCTTTCGGGCATGCTACTGGATCTCTCGGGTCCGTCCGGCGTATCAATAATAATCTTGCTGATTGGCGGGTGTCTATACTTACATGGCAAGGGACTATTAAAGCTGATGGCATTTCCGCTTGCCTATATGGTGTTTATGATTCCGGTGCCCGGCGGGTTGATCGACCGCCTCGGCCTGCCGATGCAGCTTCTCGCCAGTGGATCGACAGCCCACATACTCGGCCTCCTCGGGCTTGACGTATCTCGTGCGGGCATTCAGATATCGGTCGATGGCTACCAGTTTGAAGTGGCTCCGGCCTGCAGTGGGATGAGTTCACTTGTCGCGCTGGTTGGGGTGAGTGCGGTTTTTGCATATCTGACGCGCCTGCGTCCCGCCTATAAGTGGACACTCTTTGCATTCTCGCTTCCTATTGCGCTTGCCGCTAATATAGTCCGCATTACCACAATTGCTCTGGTCGGCTACCAGTGGGGGTGGGAGAATGCGATGCATATATATCATGAATGGTCCAGCCCGATCTTGTTTTTGGTGGCCATAATATTGCTTTTTCTGATCAACTGGGGGTTTGAATGGCTAAGCGCTCGCCGAACTACTGCCTAGTATTCATACTACTTATCATATCGACCGGAATAACATACTGGGCGCACAGCAAGCCTTTCGTCCCGGCTTCGAGTGCCGACCTTGCATCTATGCCCAGGCATATCGGAGCCTGGCGTGCGGACGGCCTTGATATCGAGCAGACAAAGAATGTATTGGGCGGATGGATGGTGAGCAAGGAAAACTTTCTCGTGCGCAACTATATTGACGATAACGGCAACCAGATAAATCTTATGATGATTTACAAAGGTCATGACAGGCGCGGCTGGCATATGTCGGAGATGTGCTTCAGCGGATCGGGCTATAATGTGACTCAGACGCGCATGCTCATTCCGTATGCCGGTCACAAGTCTCCGGCTGTCAAGCTGGTTGCTGTGGACACAAACACCGGCTCGAAGATGATATCCGTCTATTGGATGGCTCAAGGCAGACACACGGAATCGAGTTTTGCAAAACAGCAATTGTCCATGGCTTTAGCGCGTCTTCATCCGTCGAGAGATGGTTGGGCATTCATCCGCGTCACAAGCGGTGTTTACGACTCTGAATCAGAGACAATGACCCAGATTATGGACTTCATCCAGTCGGCCTCCGACCCTATGATACGAGCGATGAAATAGCGCAAAAGGAAGCTTGCTTTGACTAAGCGCCTCAAAATTCTGTTCCTGGCACACCTATTCCCTCTGCCTTTGGACTCAGGCGGCAAGATCAAGTCGTATTATACGCTCAAAGCGCTTGCAGCCGAGCATGACGTACGTGTGCTGGCGTATGTCAGGTCAGACGATGAACTTGAGCACTTGAGTGAACTTGAGTCGATATGTAAGGTCGATCTTGTGAGGTTGAACCGCAGCAAATTTAGACAGCTTTATGATCTTTTACGTGCAATAACAATGGGCAAATCGTTTATAGTCAGCCGCGACTATAGGGACGATATGCGCTGCGCATATGACCGGATCATATCGGATTTTCAGCCGGACGTGGTCCATATAGATCATCTTCAAATGGCTCAGTTTGTGGACTTTGGCGGCTCTTATAAGACCGTGTTGGACCACCATAACGTAGAGTCTATGATTATCAAACGCCTTGCCGATACGTCTGAGAGCTTGCCGGTGCGCATGTATGCGGGGATCGAGTGGCCGAAACTCCAGAGGTATGAGATGGACATCTGCCGCAGGGCATCGACGGTGCTGACGGTAAGCGATGAGGATAAATCCACACTCACCAGGCTCTGCTCCGAGTTGAACAATATAGTGAACGTACCGATAGGCGTGGATGTGGACTATTTCCAGCACATCGAGCGAACCGAGGGTTCAAACAACATACTTTCGATAGGCACGATGTACTGGCCTCCCAATATAGATTCTATGCTGTATTTTTGCCGCGACATTTATCCTTTAGTCAAGGCTAAGATGCCTGAGTGCACACTAACGATAGCAGGCCAAAGACCTGTTGAGTCGATCAAGGCTCTGGCGTCCGATCCATCGGTTGCGGTGATCGGCTATGTCAGCGATTCTCGCGATCTCGCGAAAGACTGTGGCGCATTCATAGTGCCGCTGCGCTCAGGCAGCGGTGTGCGCGTAAAGATATTGAATGCTTTAGCTATGGGCCTGCCTGTCGTATCGACTTCGGTAGGAGCCGAGGGTCTTGAAGTTGAGTCCGGCAGACATCTTATGCTTGCCGACAGTCCTGCGGACTTTGCGGATGCAGTGGTGAAGGTGCTCCAGGACCGCGAGCTTGCCGACAGCATCGGACGGAGCGGCCGTGCCCTGGTCTGTAAGAAGTATTCATGGCAGGTAGTAGGGGGCAGGCTGCTTTCGGTGTATGGTGCTCTGGCCGATGGAGTTCGATCATGAACATACTCTTCATAGCTCCATATGTTCCGAGCCGGATCAGAGTCAGGCCGTTCCATCTGATAAAGGAGCTTTCAAAGCGGCACCAGGTCACTGTGGTCGCGCTGGGTGAGACGGACGGGCGCAAAGTCGAGGGCGCGGACGAACTGCCTGATATCGTGAATGACCTGCATATCGTGCCTCACTCGAAGCTGCGCGGTCTTTCGCAGTCGCTGATCGCTCTGCCGACCCCGATACCCATGTGCGCAGCATTTTGCTGGTCACAGGCAATGAAGCGAACGATATCGAGGATAATGCGCCGATCCAAGTTCGATATTGTTCATATCGAGCATCTGCGGGCTGCCCATTTTGCATCTGTAATGGGCAATGTGCCTGTAGTGTTCGATTCGGTCGATTGTTTGACGAGTCTGTTCCGTCAGATGGCCTCCGAGCGCAGGAATCCCATATCAAAGCTGGTCATGCTCGAAGAAGAAATAAAACTGAGAAGATATGAGCCTCGTGTATTGCAGCAGTTCGCGCGTGTTGTGATAACCGCAAATACGGAGCGCGATGAACTGCTGGCGATGAACCCTTGTCTTCGGGTGGACGTAATTGGTAACGGAGTGGACACGG
Source organism: bacterium (assembly GCA_021371935.1). Lineage (NCBI taxonomy): Bacteria > bacterium. The sequence goes on along the minus strand of JAJFVF010000021.1, from coordinate 95,392 downwards.
ATTATTTTGCCCCACTGGGCACGTCTCGCAGCTCGAAACGTATTATATTCAGCGGCAAGATGGGTTACAGTCCGAATGCCCAGGCAGCAGCCTGGTTTGCAAAGGAGTGTTTTCCTATAGTTCGCAGCAAACACTCGGATGCCGAGTTCATCATTGCAGGCAGCGGTCCGTCGACTGATATTATGAGCCTGTCTGCGATGCCCGGCATAACTGTCACCGGATATGTGCCGGACATCCGTCCATATCTGGATTCGGCTCAGGTTGCGGTTGCGCCTATGCAGGTTGCGGTCGGGATACAAAACAAGGTGCTGGAGGCTATGGCGATGGAACTGCCTGTGGTCGCCACGCCCATAGCCCTGCGAGCTTTTGGTGACGACTGTCCGGGCACGATATGTGCTCAGAGTGCGGATCAAACGGCGAAAGAAGTAATCAGGCTGTTGGATAACTCTGAATCTGCACGTGATATCGGATGCACAGGCAGGCATGAGGTCATCAAACGATTTTCATGGATGTCGAGTGTTCGTAATCTGGAGCAAATATACGAAGAAGTGGTCGCAAATGGAGGAAATAGATGAGTGTCGCAGAGGATGACAGGACCAGCAGTGCGAGCCAACGTGTTCTGAGGATGCAGGGTATAAACTGGTCTCGCATACTTGCGAGTGTTGGGATATTTATTGTGCTGGGCGCTATCATGGCCGGATATTACGTGCAAAATTTTGTAGGGCTGACCACCCGCGACCAGATGGACACTGCCCAGATCAGCTTGAACATATCCACCGGCAAAGGCTTTACGACGCGTTTCATCAGGCCGTTCAACGCCGGGCTTATGAATGATATGTCCGCTCCTCTGCCTGAAATAAACCATGGTCCTCTTTACCCGTATGTTGTTGCAGCCGTGTTCAAATTGACTGCAGTCAGCGACCAGGCAGTTGTTCGGACATCGATGATATTTGGGTTTCTCACTTTAATAGCGACATTTGTTCTTGGCAGGATGCTCTTCGACTGGCGCACGGGCATATTGGCTGCGGTCGGCATGTGCATCTCTGCGTTTGTGCTGCAGTCAGCTATGTCTGCGAGTGAGTGGACGATGGCTGGATTCTGGTTCGTTTTACTGATGCTGGCAATCGCGGCACATCACAAGAGTTCGATGAGCGGCGGCAGGGCAGGTTATTTTTATGTATTCATATCGGCTATATTGATCTGCCTGCTTTATATGACGCATCAGACTCTCATATTTTTGTTTATTCCTGTTGCTCTATATTTTGCCTTTACTGGCCGCAGACGAATTCAACATTTGGTTTTGTTTTTAGTAATTACTGCAATCGCGGTTGCTCCATGGGCATACAGGGAAGCAAAGCTGACAGGTGGATCGATCTTAGGAGCAAATGCGTGGGATATAATGGCCGATACCGGTGAGTATCCGGGCAGCACTTTGTACAGGAGCATGGACGGAGTTGGCCGAGGTATGACCGGAGTCTTGTTGTATCCTATAGAGCACTTTTCTTCTTTTTCGCGAAAGCTGATGACCGGCACATCAAGCGCACTCGTCGATCTGCTGACCATACTGGGGTTAGTAATACTGCCGCTTGCGGTCGTGAGCATGCTGTATAAGTTCAAACCACCTACTGCAAACGCGGTCAGGGGGTTGCTTTATGTCCTTGCTCCGATTCTACTTGTGTCAATTGCGCTTTATAGCATTGATCATAATGCACTTGTTTTACTGGCGCCTATGGCAGCAATATACGGCAGCGCATATTTCTTTCTTTTGTTGGATGCAAAAAAACTGCACCCGGTGTTCTGGAGAGGCCTGATGATCGGCGTTATAGCGATTACTTTCTGGCCTGCTCTCGCCCAAATCATCTGGAGGGCTCCAGAAAAATATGATACTTTGCGCGAGGCATCGACGATCTTGTCCCAGGGAGACAAACTCAATATCGGGTGCATATATACTGATATTCCATGGCTTGCTGCCTGGCGCAACCTGCATATGGATGGGGTTTGGCTGCCCCTGTCCGACAAAGATATAGAACATCTTGGCCTGAACGGTTTCAGAATGCACACGATCGTGCTGACGAATGAGTCTCGCAGCCTGCCTGCCGATGAGATATGGTACAGGCTCTTTACAAGCAAACTGCAGCGTGATTTTATTGCAGACCCTGATGCGGTGTTGGAGCGGGTCCGCGTTCACAGCCAAAAGCTGGGCCATGACAGCGAGGAAGCAACGAGCATTAAGAGGTTTTTCAATCAGAGCCAAAGGAACTCAGAGGTCTTTGAGGCTCTAGAGGGTTTCAGACAGGCTGATCTTGGTCCATATGCTTCCGACGAAATACAGGTCTACGAAGCCGGTTCAGAGTAGGGCAAAAAATAAGGCGGGGCATGTGCCCCGCCAAATTATTTACAACTCGCACCAAGCTTGGCGTTCATAATTTACTTCTTGATTCGCAACTTGCGCAGTCCAGCAATACAGCTCAGACCCGCAAAGCCAAGGAGCATTGTAGATGCCTCAGGCACCACTGGACCTGCTACGACTCCACTAAATCCAAAGTCATCCTGGCAACTTGCATTATAGAAAGCCACCGGTGACCAAGGATGGTCGAACGAGAAGGTAAACGTCTCGCCGGTATTAAGGCGTTCTGCATCAGTTCCTTCCCAAGTCCAGTATACTTTAGTGGCATCTGCGTATCCGCTCCAACCGGATGCGGTTGTAGCCACATTAGAGACCAGTGCTATTACTTTGCTACCCAGAACAATGGTATATCCTCTGACATAATCAGCTGGTGACACTGGTGTCACATCGTAGCTGTAATGCCACAGGCTGCCTACCTGGGTGACGCTGGAAACAACCTTAATCGTGCCGGTTGTTCCGGTGCTGGTCAGATATGTGGTCCAATCTGTTGCCTGTGCAGCAGTGGCCAATACACAAAGTGCCAATGCAACAACAAGCAGCACTACAAATCTTTTCATTTGTATACTCCCTCCCTTCTAAAAACAATCGCGTCCCTCGAGCAGCATTGCCTATCGACCCGACGCAACAACTGACGGCAAATCCCGCAAAGTCAAATTGCCGTGCAGGTATATGCTGCCTAGCTATACTCTTTGATAATAGCCGAGATTGATACGAATGTCAATAGCAGAGACGAAAAACCAGTAATTCTAACAGGGGGATGGGCTGGCAAATGGTAATATGTGTGTGTAATGAGCGCTGTGTGTGTTAATAATGATGATATCTCGGCCTGGTCAGGATGAAGCTGTAAATTTTTATGTCGAGCACCTTGTGTTTTTTTGAAGATAATATCTGGCGCGCATTATTCACGAGAAATGTGAATTATGCTCGTCGAGCATAATTCGGGCTAGCTTACCTGAATATCCACCACAGTGGTGAAAGCGTCTGAATCGCGTTCCAGAGATTGGTTTTCTGTTTGTGCTCAGTTACATATATAACGTCTCCGCGCCGAACCAGTGGTTCGTCGGCAGCGCCTCTAATAACCTGTGTAAGGTCGACAGTAATGGATTCGCCAACTTTTGCTTCCGGGCCTGAGGCGTGCATTATTTTGACCTTTCGGAGGTCTCCGACGTTGGTAACGGCACCTCCCGCAACACCGACTGCTTCGCTGAGTGCCAGCTTTCCTTTGAATGGATACTGTCCAGGTCTATTGACGCCTCCCCATATCGTGAAATAGGATATCTCGAGTTCAGGCACATATATTGTGTCGCCTGGTGCGAGGATTACGTCAGCTGTTGGGTCACCTGCCATAGCCTTTTCATAGTCGATTTTAATCGGTTCGGCGGTTCCTTCTCTTTTTACGGTAATCTTTGCGGGATCGGCTTCAACAGTAATTCCACCCACCAGCCCCATCGCTTCACGAAAAGTCATATTGCGTTTCAGTGGGATGGAACCGACCTTGGTGACCTGACCGGAAGCAATTACGCTGCCAATCATATCCACTCGGGATACGACTATCGTGTCTCCTGATTCCAATTCTCTATTGACTGTCAGGTCTTCGCCGGAGAGGTATTTGGCGAGGTCGAGGTCAATAATCTCGTCACCTCTTCTAATGTTTACGTGAGAAAGGTCTGCTGTATCGTCATAACCGGCCTGTGCCAGTGCCTGCAGGACCCTGTCTCCCACACCGATCTCAATGAGTCCACGCTTGTTTACCTGGCCGACGACATACACCTGCATCTTGGCACGTTCCACAAATGAAGCACTCACCTGCGGATTGACTAGCACTTTATTAAGCGCCTTGGTAATAACTGCAGAAGCGTCGGTTGTGTTGAGACCGACAACCTTTACTGCGTCGACCATGGGCATCAGAATGCAGCCGTTGCCGTTGATCTGATATTGTTTAGAGAAGTCCTTCTCTCCATCAACAATCACGTCGATCACATCACCTTTAGCCAGTTTCGAGCCGTCCGCGATGGCTGCCATAGGGATAATGCAGCCTGCAAGCAGCATTATAGCAAGAATAATATAGGTTGCCTTCATTAGGTGATTGCCTCCGTGATCAGAGATTCCATAAATATTATTCCCGTGCATGGGCTTATAGTCAAGCAATTTTATGCCCGGAACCTTTATTTATTGCAGCCTGCTCATGGATACGCTGCAGGCGTTCTTAATGGTTCCTGCAAAGTTTCACTGACAGTATTCCTTGGTATAACTTCATCTGTAATGGAGAGGAAAGTGCATTGAACGACGAGCAGCAACCATCGAGACTAAGCAGATTCTTCACTTCCCACAAGAGACCGATCATTGTGGTTGGTGTAATACTCGTCTGCATCGGCGTGCTGGTATATTGGATATTGAGTCTGGGCAAGGAATCGACCGACGATGCCCAGGTCGCGGGTCATCTTGTTCCGATCAGTCCAAGGATTGCAGGTCACGTAGTCGAGATAAATGTCAGCGATAACCAACTTGTGGATAAGGGCTATCTGCTTGTTCGACTGGATCGAAAGGAGTATCTTGACAGGGTTCGCAGGTCATCAGCAGCGGTGGATGCAGCAATTGCGCAGGAGTCGGTGAGCAACAGACAGGTGTCGGTTGTGGGCAAGACGGCCCCTTCTGCACGCGATCAGGCCGAGGCTGCAGTCAGAAGTGCTCGAGCAACCGTGTCAAGTGCAAACGATCAGGTAATCGCAGCGATTGCCCAGGCAAGGTCGGCAGATGCACAAGTCCGGGCGGCGCGCGATGTTGTTGAAGCAACGCAGGCAGTTGTTAATGCCGCTGCTGCTCAGGTCACTGCTGTCGAGGCGGAGGTAAAGGCCGCTCAGGCAAATGAGAAATCCGCTGCCGCTCAGGCCAAGAATGCTGCCAGCAACTATATCAGATATAGGGATATGTACGCAGCCGGAGCAGCTTCGGCGCAGCAGTTCGAGAACTTTGAGACTGCAAACATCAGCGCCCAGGAAGCTCTGAATGCAGCCAGGCAGCAGGTAGCCAGTTCAAAAGCAGCTCTGAGCCGTACACTTGCCGGTCTGGCAGCTGCAAAGGCTGTTCTTAAACGTGACAATTCGCAGAAAGCTGCAGCAGTAGATGCATCCAATCAGGCCAATGCAGGTGTGGACACGGCAAAATCCGAAGCAGACCGCGCGCTTGCGCTTCTTAAGCAGTCGCAGGCTGCTCTTGCGGGCGCTCAGACTGTTCCCGAGCAGATTTCGATCAGCAAAGCTCAAAGGGGCGCAGCCAAAGCGTCTGTCAAGCAGGGCGTGGCCCAGTTGAACAACGACCGCCTGCTGCTCTCATATACAAATATAAAAGCTCCGGTCAGGGGAGCCGTCAGTGAGAAGAGTGTGCAGATGGGTCAATATGTCCAGCCCGGCCAGATGCTGATGGCTGTTGTCCCGCTCACAGATGTCTGGGTGGTTGCAAACTTCAAAGAGACCCAGACAGGCCGCATGCGTTCCGGTCAGAGGGTGACATTTACGGTGGACTCATATCCGGGCATAACTCTCAAAGGCCGTGTAAACAGCATCGGGGCAGCAACGGTTGCCAAGTTCAGCCTGTTGCCGGCTGAGAATGCGACCGGCAACTTTGTCAAAGTCGTACAGCGCATACCTGTAAAGATCGTCCTGGACCAGAAGCTGCCCAAGGGGGTAATTCTCAGGCCGGGTCAGAACGTGATTGCAACAGTCTATTTGCGATGATTGGGTCAATGAGTCAAAAAGTTTATGAGGATGCATCCCATATTATAGGTAAACAAGTCTATGTCATTCCCGCGAAAGCGGGGATCCAGATCGTCGGAACGCAGGTTTCTGGATTCCCAGTCATGCTGGGAATGACATGTGGCTTCATCCTGATTTTGAGATGCACCTAGATCACGATCTATTATATCCCTCCAGGTATCTTACCTGGAGGGCTTACTAGAGCCAGAAACCAGAGCTTATATGGAAGAGAGAGCAGACAACATAAGTGAGCAGGGATGGTGTCCGGTCGGCACACCGGGCATAGTTGCGATTGCGGTAATGCTGGCGACCTTCATGGAGGTGTTGGACAGCACGGTGGTCAACGTCTCTCTTTCTCACATTGCGGGCAACCTCTCAGCCACAATCGATGAGAGCACCTGGGTCCTGACCTCATATCTGGTTTCAAATGCAATCGTGCTGCCCGCCACTGGCTGGCTGAGTATGCTTTTCGGACGCAAGCGCTATTATATGCTTTCCGTCGCCGCATTCGTGGTTTCATCATTTTTGTGTGGGTTTGCTCGTTCGCTGGACTCGTTGATTCTCTACCGTGTTCTGCAGGGTCTTGGGGGCGGTGCACTTCAACCTATATCCCAGGCCATCCTGCTCGAGTGCTTCCCGGTCAACAGGCGAGGGATGGGCATGGCCATATTCGGGGTCGGGGTAGTCTTTGCGCCGATCATAGGACCAACACTCGGTGGATGGATCACGGACAACTATTCCTGGCGCTGGATATTCTATATCAACATCCCGATAGGCATCCTGTCGATGATAATGGCGCAGATATATGTCGTCGATCCGCCGTATTTGCGGCGCGGGACGATCAAAGTCGACTATATCGGTCTCGGTCTGCTTGCGCTGGGAATCGGCTTTCTTCAGGTTGTGCTGGACACCGGTCAGAAGCACGACTGGTTCCAGACATCGTGGATACTGCATCTCTCGATTATTTCTGCAGTCAGCTTGATCGCACTGGTCGTGTGGGAGCTATACACGCAGCACCCGATCATAGACCTCACAGTCTTCAAGGTGCGCAACTATGCGCCCGGTGTCTTTCTTATATTCATGCTGGGAATTGCGCTATATGCAAGTATGGTCCTTCAGCCGGTGCTGCTGCAGACTCTGTTGGGATATTCAGCCATGCAAAGTGGGCTTGCAATGTCTCCCGGCGGCATTGGGACACTGTTTTGTATGCCCATAGTGGGCTATCTGGTCGGGAAGTGGGACTCACGTTATATGATCATCTTCGGCCTGTCACTGCTTTCTTTGTCGATGTTTATAATGTCCGGCTATAACCTGCAGATCAGCTTCTGGGACGCGGCATATCCGAGGATAATCATGGGTGTCGGGCTTGCATTTCTATTTGTCCCGCTTGCCACAGTCACCTTTGCTTTTCTTTCACAGGAGAAGACAGGCAACGCCACAGGTATATTCAATCTTCTGCGCAACATCGGCGGCAGTGTAGGTATTGCAGGTGTAAACACACTGCTTGCCCGGCGTGAGCAGTTCCATCAGTCCAGGTTGGTCGAGAACATTTCGACATTTGATCCGACATTTCAGCAGTGGTTTAAGGAGGCAGTCGCGGGACTCACCGCGGCAGGCCAGAGCTATCTGAATGCCCAGAAGCAGGCCGTAGCTGTTGCCTACCAGATGGTAATCCGCCAGTCTGCAATGATGTCTTTTGTGGATACGTTCTGGCTGCTGGGTGTAGTAATGATTTTGCTGGTACCTCTGGTATTTTTGATGCGGCGCCCGCAGCGCAGTCCGCAATCGCCGACTGCGGTACACTGAGCTTGAAGCTGGTGTCGACGCGGATCAATGCAGCGCCGACACCATATGTGCAACTATCTATTCTATATCCGACTGCTGCCTGACTCTTACCAGGTTGGTCAGTTCATCACCGGACATCTCGCATGAGCTTATTCCGGTGACTGCCACAACATCACCCATACTTGGAATGCTTACACCTGTCGGAACACTCACTTTAACATTATTCAGAGATCCATCTGATATCTTGAACCAGCTCGGAGTCGAAGCTGTATCGACATCTATGACCTTTCCCCATACCCGCACCAGCAAGCCGATGTTGTTTATTCCTGCCAGCTTTTGCCATTTTTTCTCCAGCTTGCCTGTGTCTGCATTCTTGACCAATTGCCAGCCATAGATTCCCTGTTGGCCTTCACCTGTGGTTCCATCATACAAGAAGTCACCACCGCCGAGGCACTGATTTGTCATTCCCAGTGGACTGACCGATGCAGAATCAGTCAGTAGATCATACGAGGACAGCGATATAGCCTTTTCTCCGTCGATAGTAGTCAGTGTGCCGTAAATGCTTATCAGTTTTCCAAGCTCGGCTTCGCTGGGTGCGGGAGCCACCTTGATTCCGCATAACCTGTTTGTATCCTCAACATATATGCAATCGTCGAATTTCCCTGTGACCACACAATCCATTGCAAGTATTTGGCTTTCGCTGGATCTCGCTTTGGCTGTCGATAACGGTTCAAATCCCAAAACCGTACGTGGTAGTGTATTAACGGCCTCGTTACCATTACCTAATTGGCCACATGCATTATTGCCCCATGCCCACACAGTGCCGTCATTCTTTAGCGCCACTGTATGGTAAGCACCTGCTGCAATGCCAATAACACCGTCAATACCCAAAACCTGCGCTGGAGTTGACCTGGATGTATATGTTCCATCTCCTAACTGTCCGTAATGGTTGATTCCCCACGTCCAGACTGTGCCGTCGCTTTTAATAGCCGCCGTATAATACCAGCCTGCCGAGACAGCAATGACTCCATCAAGCCCTTGAACTTGTACCGGTGTCAGCCTTTTGGTAGTTGTTCCATCGCCCAGTTCGCCATGTCCATTGCCACCCCAAGCCCACACCGTGCCATCATCTTTCAGAGCTAATATATGTCCAAAACCGGCGGCGATGGCAACTATTCCAGATAACCCGGAGACTTGCACTGGGATATATGTCCCATCACCAACCTGAAAGTAGCGGCTTGTTCCCCAGGCCCATACCGTTCCATCATTTTTCAGCGCAACTGTGTGACCAGCGCCTGCAGAGATATCAACTATACTATCGAGGCCAACAACACGCACTGGAGTAAGCCTGTTAGTCGTGGTTCCGTCGCCTAGTTCACCACTGCTATTCATTCCCCACGCCCATACGGTGCCGTCTGCTTTTAGGGCTACCGTGAAATTACCACCTGCCGATACAGCGACAACTCCAGTAAAGTTGACAACTTGCACGGGAAAGTATCTGTTGGTTGTAGTCCCATCGCCGATCTGACCCCAGGCATTTTGTCCCCAGGTCCACACCATTTCGTCATTTCTGATGGCAGCCGTGCCATTGTAACCAGCCGCTATTGATTCAACTTCAGTGATGGATGTCTTAACTGGTGTAGATCTAGTAGTGGTACAAGTTCCATCTCCAATCTGACCATGGCTGTTGTCTCCCCAAGCCCATACAGTGCCGTCGCTCATCAAGGCCACAGTGTGATTGTAGCCCGCCGCAACAGAGATTGCCTTTACCGCCCAAACATTTGAACCAAGAGACAAAAACACTAGCACAAAACCGATTACAAACCCGTTCAGCTTCATCTTTTTCCTCTTTTGCTTAATAGTTGCCAGCCTGTCAGTAACACATATAAGAATATTCGTGAACCGAGAATGTTCCGCAATATATAACTCATCACCATATAATTTTAACTCTTTGCTCAGCACCATCCTGGACTAAATACTGCGGGTGAAGAAATTGGTAGCAGATTGAATGCAATGCCTGCTGATGACACTTGCAATCACACGATTATTCGGCTAGAGTAGTTTTCTATGAAAAGTCAATCAATCGTATCCATAGTGCCCTGTGCCGACTATCAGCCCGAGCATGTCTCATCGGCAGTCATAAAATCTCTGGAGCTTGCGGGTCTGGACAAAGTTATTGACAAGGCTCGAAATATTCTCCTGAAGCCCAATTTACTCTCCACTCGCCTGCCTGAGGAGGCCGTGACCACTCATCCTGCAATCGTACGTGCTATCGGGCAATGCGCACAGTCGAGCGGCAGCCGTGTATCGCTGGGTGACAGCCCACCATTTGCAGGCGAAAACGCGCAGAAATATGCAAAGCTCTGTGAACGGACAGGCATGTCTGCGGTTGCGAGTGAACTTGGTATCCCACTTGTAAGGTTTGAGGAAGATGTGGTTACGGCAGCTAACCCCGGTGCCATGTTCTACCATTCATTTGAAGTCTCGCGCCTTGCCCTGGAATCGGATTTGATAATCAACATCTCCAAGCTCAAGACCCATGGCCTGACTGCATACACAGGCGCAGTGAAGAACATTTTTGGTTGCATTCCCGGTGTGCGCAAGGGCTTGTTTCACGTTCAGTCAGCCGAGAGAAGTGAGAATTTTTCTCAGATGCTTGTCGATTTGCTGCGAGTGTTCAGGCCAGCAGTGAACGTGATGGACGCAGTTATCGCGATGGAGGGCGAGGGTCCCAATGCAGGCAGCCCGAAGCAAGTAGGGTTGATTATTGCGTCAAATGATGCAGTTGCGCTGGATGCGGTAGCCTGCAGCATAATAGGCATCGATCCAATGTCCATAGACACCACCAGGCTCGCCCATGAGCAGGGTCTTGGGTGTGCCGATCTTGACTCGATTGACATTCGCGGCGAGTCGATAGACTCCGTCCGGGTCAGCGATTTCAGGCTTTCATCGGGAAGAAATGACTGGCACAGGATACCTTCGCCGATACGCAAGATATTGAGACGCCAACTTGTAGCAGTGCCGATAGTGAACTCATCCGAATGCGTAGGCTGTGGTGATTGTGCCCGGGCCTGTCCAGTGCATGCGATCACTGCAGCCAGGCCTCCGATTATCGATCTGGACAAGTGCATTCGGTGCTACTGCTGTCACGAGGTATGCAACTTTTCGGCTATACGGTTAAGACGCGGGTGGTTGGGAAATATGTTTGACATCCTGACAAAAAGATGACCTGGCCGTTGGGCGTCCAGCCAAGTCTCAACAAATACAGGTAGTGAAAGGAGAAAAAAGAAGCACTGGTAATTATACTAGGTTTTTGGCAGGCAGTCAACCCTATTTTAGTCAATTTTGAAAAAATTTGCCGGTAATTGACCACAGTTTAAGGAACTAATCAGATTCCAGATATCTGCCGAACCATTCCGCAGCCAGTCGTGCGACTTCTTCGAGTGCTCCCGCCTCTTCAAACAGATGTGTCGCTCCAGGGACAATCACCATCTGCTTCTGCCCGCCGAGCAGTTCATATGCCTGCCTGTTCATTTGGATCACAGGCACGTCCATTCCTCCCACAATCAGCAGGGTGGGTGATTTTACCTGTGACAGGAATTCCAGGGCGAGGTCGGGTCTGCCGCCTCGCGAGACAACTGCGCCAATCTCCGGCTTGTCGGCAGCGGCCATAAGAGCTGCGGCTGCGCCTGTGCTTGCTCCGAAATAGCCGATTTGCAGGTCGGCTGTGGAGTCGTTTTTCTGCAGCCAGTCCGTTGCCATTTTCAGCCTGTCTGCAAGCAGTGCAATATCGAATACCTTGCTTCTGTCCTCGGCTTCCTCAGGTTCGAGCAGGTCGATCAAGAGGGTGGCAAGCCCTTCACCTCTGAGGTAATTAGCCACGAACTGATTTCTCGGGCTGAGCCGACTGCTGCCGCTTCCGTGCGCGAACAGCACCACTCCGATGGCATTTTCGGGCACACCCAGCATCCCTTCCAGGCGTATTCCTTTCCCCTCGATATGAACCAGCCTGTCGATTGTTGTTCTCATTGATATCACGTTCCTTCCGGGAGAACTGTCTTTTCGACTTATTAGTTTTCCCGGGGGAACGATATATCGAAACAGTTTGTGTTATTTGGCGGCTGCGGCTTCCTTTGCTTGCAAAGCGGCTTTAGCAATAGTCGATGCAGGAATGACCACGTACAAGGAGTCACCATAGCCCATCGATCTGGAAGTAGAGTCACTATCCTGGCTCTGATCCACACGGATGACCACGATCCCTACGATCTTTCCGTCTGGTGTAAACGTAGGGCTGCCGAGTCCGAAGACGCCTGACACGACGTACAGTGTGCGCGGTTTTGTCAGCACGGCTTGCACGCGGTCGACATATGCCGCCAGCGCCCGGTTTGCAATCTGGCCTAGCCTGGAGATTACAATCAGTTCATCCAGCATTTGTGGAGCGCCTGCTTTTGCCAGATCGACATAAGTCATAGGTTTTTCGGGTGCGGTTTTGGGTTTGATGAATGCAAGATCGAGGTCCTTATCACGCAGCACAATATCGGCCGGTATTTCTGTTCCGTCTGAGAGTTTCAGCTTCAGGTCGACCACGTCTACGGACATGCTGTAGCTCTCATCCTGTTCCATATAGGATGTGAACAGGGTGGGGTCTATATCCGAGAGTGACGTTACGGCCAGTCCGGATGGGTCAATAATCGTAGCAGTGCTTGTGACTTTATGCTGTTCTTTATCGCTGCCGCCTTGATAGGAGACCTTAGTCTCCAGCACAAGGTGCACTGTCGTGACTGCGTCCTTACATGTGTCTGCGACAGTCCGCCCATCACTGGCGATGTCCGCGGCGCAGGATACTGCAAATACTGAAATGCTCATAACTACCAGAGCCAGAAGCGCAATATTGCCGATGCGTTTTTCCATATTTTGTATCTCCATGATCGGTCGATTACTCTTGAACTAAGATATCAAGAATTCAACCGTGTGTCCAGCTTGCATATGTTCGGGATATCAGGAGCAAATCTTTATATTTCACGGGCGAATGCCCCGAAGTTAGTTTGATGGTTAATCGTCGAGCTTAATAAAGCTGAATCGGATCGTACGTACAGACGAAGGCGGCTCACTTTTCTTCAAAGTTGCCGCCTTCGTCATGTTTGGATGTGATGTGTCTACCGACCGCTATTTACCCCACTTTAGAAAATACTAAACAAGATTTCAGCGATCCATCGACCTGTCGTGTGCAGAGTCGGCAGCTTCAATAGCTTCGAGCACGTCTTTTTCTGATATAGGTCCGGTGAAATATGTCAATTTGCCGTCTACGAACACGCCGTTTGACATATCCTCATCCGATCTTGCCTGACCCACATCCGCCTTTGGCCTGACTTCATCCGGCGAGTGACTATCCATAACAACATCGACCACCTTACGATCGCTGACCCCGACATAGCATCTCCGACAGTCGATGATATCAATTTTGACCTTTGGAGAATCCATTGGAGCGTATGTGGGGCAAGATTTATTATCAAAGCTGAAGTAATAGAGCGTGCCCTGATCGCGTGAATCGCCCTCGACCATACCCAAATGTCGGAAGAATGCCGCAGGCATGAAATCATAACCGGCGGCAGTGCGTTTCTTGTAACCTTCGACTGCCAGTCCGGAAGCGCCGCTGGTGCGCGCATCTGCCACAGCGCCTTCAACCAGCATTCTGCCGACTCCTTTCGCCTGACAGTCCGGCTTAACGAAGAGGCATTGGACCATGTATAGCCCTTCGCCTTCAACATCCAGAGGAGCGCTTTCAATCGGGTAATAGAGAACAAAACCCGTCACGTCATCGTTGTTGTCGCGTGCAACAAGGCCTCTGAGCATATTGCTTTCCAGCCATACTTCAAGCTGTTCGTATATTTCGTTGCTGTTGGGTTTTTCCGCAGCACAATAAACGCCGTCTTTCAAGTTAGCTGTCGAAAGTGGTTCAATACGCATTTGGGTGCCCTCCTTGTGTTATGCAGGGTTTATACCCTGAAGAGCTTGTTTTGAATCCTGTCGGAGGATAAGTATTTATCGGAGTCGAATGAAGCCGTGTGACGGCTAAGATCAAAGTTGAAGATGTGTATGCGGGCTATGACGGCGTGCAGGTTCTCAGCGGCGTTTCGATGGATATTGCCGACTCGGAGTTCGTGGGCATTATCGGTCCCAACGGCAGCGGCAAGACCACACTGCTGCGAACGATGTCTCGTGCGCTTGCACCCCAGTCAGGTTTTGTGCAACTTGACTGTAAAAACATATACAAAATCCCCGCCAGAGAGTATGCGAAAAGAGTTGCCGTTGTGCCTCAAGAGACCCTTGTGGCATTCGATTTTAGCGTAATGGAAATCGTATTGATGGGTCGTTCTCCCAGATTGGGTCGATTTGCAGTGGAGTCGACAAGGGATGAATCGATTGCACTCGACGCCCTGCGCCATACAGGCACGGACCATCTCAAGGACCGGCCTATAAATGCGCTTTCAGGCGGCGAGAGACAGCGGGTGATGATGGCGCGCGCGCTGGCTCAGGAACCTGAAGTGCTGCTGCTCGATGAGCCTACTTCTCATCTGGATATCAGTTTTCAATACGAGATAATGGACCTTGTGAAGGGACTGAACCGGGAGCGTGGATTGACTGTCATCGCGGTCCTGCACGACCTCAATCTGGCCGGGTCATATTGTGACCGTTTGGTCATTTTAGGGCAGGGGAGCGTTCAGGCAGGCGGTCTGCCTGAGGAAGTGATTACGTCAGAGAATATCCGGCGTGTATATGGAGCCGAGGTCTGGGTGCGGCGTCATCCAGCCACAGGCAGGCCGTATGTGATATCCGGCATAAGCGCGAAGTCAAAGAAACCGGACAAAAACTTTGACAAACCTCTACGCATTCATGTTGTAGGCGGGGGAGGCACAGCGGCTCCAATATTTGCGAAGCTGCTGCGCCGCGGATACCAAGTTTCCTCGGGTGTTCTTAATCAAAGTGATGCAGACCAGGAAGTTGCGGACGCACTGGATATTGAGTATGTGCCGCAGCAGTTGTTTGCTCAGATAACGCCGGACTCGCATGCAAAACATTTGGAGCTTATCAAGTCTGCGGATGTGGTAATACTCACCGATGTCCCGATAGGTCATGGAAACATTCTCAATGTCGAGGCTGTGCATGACGTCGCTGTGTCCGGCAAGAGAGTGGTTCTGCTCAAGCCCGATCTTATAGGCAATCGCGATTTCACCGAAGGCAGGGCGAGCGGACTGGTTGAGGAGATATTGAGAGCAGGTGCTTATTCTTGTGAATCGGTTGATAAGCTCCTGCATATAATAGAGGAACTGAGTATTACTTCGGATCAGGCAAATAACCAGCCCTGATTATCCCGACCTTCGATAGAGAAAACTCAGCGGCGGTTCTCAAGCAGCCGAAACCATAGATTACACTTCTTCTGAAGTTGATAGACGAAGCCTCAGGGAAATATTTGGTCGGGCAGCTTATCTCACCAATCTGATAACCGAGCCATATAATCTGCGCAAGCATCTGGTTGTCGAACACAAAGTCATCCGAGTTTTTCTCCAGAGGCAGTTTTTTGAGCAGCTCGCCAGAAAAAGCTCTGTAACCGGTGTGATATTCTGAAAGTTTGACTCCCATCAGCACGTTTTCCACTGCAGTAAGAAACCGGTTAGCCGCATATTTCCAGACTGGCATCCCCTGTTTTATTGCGCGCTGATGGCCTCCGAGTATTCGTGATCCTATGACGCAGCCATATAGCCCATTCCCGATAAGACATGCCATTGCGGGAATGAGTTTTGGTGTATATTGATAGTCCGGATGGACCATGATTACGATATCGCCGCCTTGCTCAAGCGCGAGTTTATAGCATGTTTTTTGGTTCGCTCCATAGCCTTTATTTTTTTCATGCACATGGACAATAGTATTCGGCAGAGTGCGCGCGATCTTGACCGTCTCATCATTGCTTGCGTCATCGACCACAATAACCATATCCACGATTCCCTGCGTCAGAATTTCATCGTGTGTTTTGCGCAGTGTTTCCGAGGCGTTAAATGCCGGCATAACCACGATCACTTTTTTGTTTTGGAACAACCTTTATTTCTCCTTGTCAAGCTTATTTTGAGCTTGCAGCGATCTGGCATAATCGAGCCATCTCACAAATATCTTGTTTTTGGGGGATATCTCAACAGCTCTGGACAGTTGGTCTATGGCAACGTCCAGCTTACCTTTTTTGACAAACACAATCCCGAGGAACCCATGTGCTCTAGGTTTACTCGGGTATAGTCGTATAACCTTTCTTAAATGCTCCTCCGCAAGATCCAGCTTTGACTGCATAAGGTATAAAGTGCCGATCTGCAGATGCGTATATGCATCATTCGGATAAAAATGCAGAGTTTCTTCAAGGCACTCAGCCGCTTCATCCAGGCGTTTTTGTTTGACCAATAACGATGCGAGATTATGTCTGATGATATAGTACCTTGGCAGTGCGCGCAAGGCCTCGCGAAAATATTGTTCTGCGGCATCTTCATTGCCTGCTTTGTAATATGCGGAGCCAAGCAGACCATTTGCCAGACTGTTTTTGGGGACAATTTCGATCGCACGATTGAGCAGCGTGAAATCGTCATGCCAATAGCTGACCTGTCTATAGGTGCAGACAGTGAGCGCAGTAATTATTGTGAGTGCAATAAACGCGACCAGAGCCCTTCCGCGCCAGACTTTGAGCAGTGTTTCAGGCACGCTCCAGGCGATCATAATTGCTATCCCGATCATAGGAACATATGTATATCTATCCGCCATAGCCTGCAATCCCACCTGAACAAACCCGATCACCGGTAATAGTGTTATCAGGTACCACAGCCACCCGACAAGCGCGTAAGGTCTTTTTCGTGAGCGCACCAGGATGTAGGTAATCGCGACCAATGCAACCCCACAAGAGACAACGAGCCACTGGGGTAGTGTGTCCAAGGGGTGCGGATAGAAAATAGCGAGGTCACAAGGCCAGATCATCTTTCTGATATATGCAAAATAACAAACGATTGCATTGGCTGCCTTTACTCCAAAGCCGCACTTCCCCATTTCACTCGTAGCGCCCACAGATATCTGAGTCACTAGGGTAATAATGACAGCGCCCAGCGCAAGAATGGCCGGCGGCACTTTTTCAAGAACGAGCTTTTTCAACGGGACCGGTTTGGTATCATCGCATGTATGTGCTTTTGCCTTCAGCCTGCCCAGCGGCCAGTAATCGAGCAGGAGGAGAATGATCGGCAGAGTGACCAGCATCGGTTTGGCCATCAGCCCGAGTGCAAAGACGATGAGCACCAAGGCATACCTGCGCAGATTCGGCTTTTCAGCATATCGAATATAAGCAAGCGTCGTGAGCAGCCAAAATAGCGTGCTGAGCACATCTTTTCGCTCCGATATCCACGCAACCGATTCCACATGCAGCGGATGGAGCGCAAATATTGCTGCAACGAACGCACTTTTCCAGAGCGAGCCGGTCATGCGGTGCAGCAGAATCAACAACAGCAGTGCATTGGCTATGTGCAGTATCAGATTAGTGAAATGAAATGCTCCCGGATCGAGGCCAAAGAGCTGATAATCCAGCATATATGTGAGCCATATCGCGGGCTGCCAGTTGCCGTTTACGGTTCCCGTCACAGCCCAGAGTATGTTCTTATATGTCAGGCCGTTTATGTGCTGATTTTCTGTGACAAACACCGGATCGTCATAAATCACGAACTTGGACCCGGTCAACTGCCAGTACACCGCTCCGGTCACAATGGTGAGCAGAACGCAAATTATAACTATTTTTGCGCTGCAATTGAGCTTCACAAGCCGACCTCCGGTATAATCATGTTCATTGTGCTTTTTTGAGTGACTTGGCATATTCGAGCACTGTTTTGATTTCGGTGTTTTCCGGTGAAAGTCTTGCGGCTTTTGAGAGCTGTATAATGGCTTCATTGATCTTGTCATTGTTGATAAGTGCGATACCCAGGTATTCATGAGCCGTGGCGCTTTTCGGATGCAGACTGACGGCTTTTCTCAGATGCGGTTCCGCGAGTTTGGGCTTGGATTGCTGAAGATATATAGAGCCGAGTTGTATTTGAGCAAGGCCGTCATCAGGATATATTTTCAGTGTGGTGCGAAGGATTTTTTTCGCCTCGTTAAACCGGTTTTGGCCATACAATAATCTCACCAGATTGTGATATGCGAACAGATCGGTTGGTTCTATTCTGATGGCTTTACGGAAGTGCATTTCTGCTGCGGCTTCATCACCCTGGTCATAGAATTTGCTGCCGAGATTATTGTGTGCAAGATAATTGTTTGGGACAACCTCCACTGCGTGACTAAACAGCGTAATATCATTTTCCCAATAGCCCGCCTGCCGATATGTGCATATTGTTATGGCGGTAATTGCGATAATTGCCGCAAATGCAGCGATCCCAATCTTTGCATTCTTTTGTTTTTTTAGGAGAAGATCAGGTATGCCCCATGCGATGATAACAGCGATCCCGATCATAGGGACATATGTATATCTATCCGCCAATGCCTGATTGCCTACCTGAACCAGTCCGATCACCGGCACGAGTGTTATCAAATACCACAGCCAGCCGACCAATGCATACGGCTTCCTGCGCGAGCATGCAGCCAGCCATGTCAGAACAATGATGAGTATTGCGCTGTCTGCCACCACCCATGGTGACAGGTATGAGCCTGGGTGCGGATAAAAAGCTGCAAGATCGTCCGGCCAGAGAATTTTCCTGAGATAGACAACGTAACAATAGATCGCATTGGCAATTCTCACTCCAATCGGAAACGGGTTGATCTCGGCCGTCGAAAAGCCGGCCTTTTGCGTGATTAAGGTTATGACTGAAACAGCCATCGCCATCACGACCAAAGGCACTTTTTCAACAATCAGCCATTTCAACGAAACTGGCGCCGGTTGTTTGAGCTTCAGCCTGCCAAGCGGCCAGTAGTCGAGCAGGAGAAGAATAATAGGCACAGTGACCAGCATAGGTTTTGCCATAAGCCCGAATGCAAAGACAACCGCCACGACGATATATCGTCTCAGATTCGGCTTTTCAGCATAACGGATGTAGGCAAACATAGTGAGCAGCCAAAACAGAGTGCTGAGCACGTCTTTGCGCTCTGCGACCCATGCCACGGATTCCACATGCAGCGGATGGAGCGCAAATATTGCCGCCACAAACGCGCTTTTCCATAATGAGCCGGTCATCCGTTTGAGCAGATAAAGCAGCAGCAGCGTATTGGCAATGTGGATTATCAGGTTAACTAGATGAAACGCACCGGCGTCGAGTCCAAAGAACTGATAGTCCAACATATATGAGAGCCATATCACAGGCTGCCAGTTGCTGTTGATGACTCCGGATGCCGCCCACCGCAGGTTTTGTATAGTGAAGCCCTTGATATGTGGATTGTTTGTAACACACTTGGCGTCATCAAAGGACAATAGTTCAAATCCCCCGACTTGCCAATACACTGCAGCCGTCAAGACTGCAAGCAGAGCGCATATGAGTAGTGTTTTATATCTACCTGGTTTGATTTTTAGGTATTTGAGTCTCATCTGGCTGCCCTTTTCAATGATTTCGCGTATTCAAGCCTCTGCTTAATATCCGGGTCTTGTGGCGAGAGCTTTGCGGCTTTGTTCAGGCGGGCAATGGCCTCGTCCACTTTTCCTTTTTTCAGGAGCAGCATTCCTATCGCCTGATGAACCTTAGGGTCCTTGGGTGATTCACGAAGCGCCTGCCTTATGTTCTTTTCTGCCGGGTCCAGCCTAGACTGCCTAAGGTAAATAATGCCCAGCCTCAGGTAAGCGCGTCCTTCATGTGGAAAACTTCTGAGCAGTGCGTGCGTCTGCTTTATTGCTCCATCCACATCTCCCATTACATATAGCTGATTGATAATATTATATTGAGCGCGCATGCACGTCGGGTCGATCCGCACCGCCTCGCGAAACTGCTCCAGCGCGGCCTGATTTTCTCCCCGATACATCAGCGCCACACCAAGGTCGTTGTGCGCCGTATAGTTATCTGGAATGATCTTTATTGCATGGCCGAACACCGCCGCATCATCGCGCCAATAGCCGATCTGGTAATATGTGCACACTGAAAACGCGGCAATCGCTATGAGAGCTGTGGACGCTAGAATAGCAGTTTTACTCTTATTAGGATTAGTGTTTTTGTAAACCATGTCAGGCACAGCCCAAGCTGCAATAATGGCGATCCCGATCATAGGGACATATGTGTATCTATCGGCCATCGCTTGCATACCGACCTGAATGAACCCGATTACCGGCGCAAGCGATATCAGATACCAGAGCCACCCGACCAGCATATACGGGTACCTTCGAGCGCGCGCAAAAAGCCATGTCAGAGCAGCGATCAGCATCACACAAGCCATGACCTGCCATATCGGCAGCGAGTCTTTTGGATGCGGATAAAATGCTGCAAGATCGTTTGGCCAGAGCATCTTTCTTAAGTATGTCACATAGCTGAAAGCAGCATTTGCCGTCCTCACACCAAAAGGATACTTGTCGAGTTCCTGCATTGCTCCGCTGGCCTTTTGAGTGAGTATTGTCACTATCCCGACGGCAATCGCGGGCGCAATAAGCGGCAGCTTCTCAAGCATAAGCCTTTTCAATGTGGCTTTGCGATATCCTTTGGTGGACTTATTTTGCCCGGCTATTCCCAGCCTGCCGAGAGGCCAATAATCGAGCAGAAATAGGATAATCGGCAGTGTAACCAGCATAGGCTTTGCCATCAGTCCCAGTGCAAAGACTATGAACACCAAGATATACCTGCGCAGATTCGGCATTTCGGTATAACGAATATAGGCCAGCATCGTGAGCAGCCAGAGGAGTGTGCTGAGCACATCTTTGCGTTCGGATATCCATGCCACGGACTCCACATGCAGCGGGTGGAGGGCAAACATAGCTGCCACAAACGCGCTTCGCCAAAGTGAGCCGGTCATTCGTTTGAGCAGATAAAGCAGCAGCAGTGTGTTGGCAATATGGATTATCAGATTTGTGAGGTGAAACAGTCCCGAGTCGATCCCGCCGATCTGTGAATCGAGCATATACGACAGCCATACCGTCGGCTGCCAGTTGCTATTGACCACACCCTTCATAGCCCAGCTTATGTTGGACGCGGTTAGGCCGTTTATTCTTGGGTTATTGACCACATACAGCGGGTCGTCATATACAAGGAACTTGAAACCGACCACCCTGCAATATACGATGCATATCAAAAGCATAAGCAGAGCGCATACGATAAAGGTGGTCTGCCTGGTAGTATCGGGCTTCATTTTTTGCCTGCGGCCTTGCGAGCTTTTAGTGATTTTGCGTATTTATACCTTCGCTTAATATCCGGGTCTTCTGGCGAGAGCTTGGCAGCCTTGGACAACCAACCCAAAGCCTCATCGACTTTCCCTCTCTTAAGGAGCAGCATTCCCATTGCCTGATGAGCCTTAGGGTCCTTGTGGGATTCACGAAGCGCCAGCATTATATTATCTTCTGCCAGATCCAACTTTGACTGCCGCAGGTATATAATGCCGAGCCTCAGGTAAGCGCGCGCCTCATGTGGATATTGATTTATCAGCTTGTATGTTTGGTTTATGGCTTCATCCACATCGCCCATCATGTATAGCGTATTGATTACATTAAACTGTGCACGCATAGACCTGGGTTCGAGACGTGCCGCCTTGCGGAAGTGTCTTAAAGCGGCTTCGTTCTTTCCCCGCATCAGCAGAGCGGATCCCAGGTTATTGTGCGCAAGGGAATTGTTCTCAACGGCTTTCACAGTATAGCTGAACAATATGTAATCATTGCGCCAGTATCCGACCTGATGATACGTGCATACGGAGAAAGCTGTAATCACCACGATGGCAAGCAGCGCAATCGGGCTAATGACCTTATGATCTTTTTGTGGGAAAATACTCGGGACGCCCCAAGCAACCATTATTCCGATTCCTATCATTGGGACATATGTGTATCTATCTGCCATAGCCTGTGCACCAACCTGGACAAGGCCGATCACCGGCAGCAGCGTTATTATATACCAGAGCCATCCGACAATCGCGTAGGGGTGTCTGCGGGACCTTATGACAAGCCAGGTGATGGCGATGATGAGAATCGCGCTGCCTACCACCTGCCATGTCGGCAGTGAGTTTGCAGGATGCGGATAAAACGGTGCAAGTTTGGTCGGCCATATTGTCTTGCACAGATATGCAATACAACTATACACTGCATTTGCCACTCTCACACCAAGCGGGAATATACCGAGTTCCTTCAGCGACCCGCTCGACCTCTGAGTTATAACCGTCACAACCCCGACAGCAGCTGCAAGCACAACCAGCGGCACTTTTTCCAAAATAAGCCGCCTCATCGAAACCGGCGCGCAATCATCGGTTTTGGGAGTGTTTTTTTGCCTGCGTTGGAGCCTGCCGAGAGGCCAGTAGTCGAGCAGAAAGAGGATTATCGGCAGTGTCACCAGCATCGGTTTTGCCATAAGTCCGAGTGCAAAGATAACCGGCACCCATATATACCTGCGAAAATTCGGCTTTTCGGTATATCGGATATAAACCAAAATGGTAAGCAGCCAGAACAGAGTGCTGAGCACGTCTTTGCGTTCGGTCACCCATGCCACCGACTCCACATGGAGCGGATGGAGGGCAAAGAGTGCTGCCACGAATGAGCTTTTCCAGAACGATCCGGTCATCCGGTTCAGTAGGAAGAGCAACAGCAGTGTGTTTATGATGTGCAGCATCAGGTTGGTGAGGTGAAATACGCCGGGGTCGAGTCCGGCTATTTCTGAATCGAGCATATACGACAGCCACACCATCGGCTGCCAGTTGCTGTTAATTACTCCGGTTACTGCCCATTTTATGTTTTTTGCGGTAAAGCCGACAATGTGGTGGTTGATTTTGATGCACAAGTTGTCATCAAAGTCCAGGAACCCGAAACCTGCCACCTGTCCATATACGATGCCCGTCACCAACACCAACAGGGCTGCTATGAGAAGTTTGGATCGCTGACTGCTGCTCAATTTAATGACCTTGAAGCTCAGATTATTGAAAATATTATATCACATCGCATTTTTGTGCGGGATGAAGAGTTCTACGCTATTTGCCGTAATCTTCATCTCGCTCTATAATTAGATATAGCAACAATGGTAAGCGTCGGCCATAACCGGTCAAGCGAGACCTTTGCGCTCTGTTTTATGCGCAGGGTCTTTTTGTCATATAGTGTAGACCGACAATTTTGGGGAACAGTTCAGTTTTATTGGAGTAAACAAACCTCAGCGAAAGTTTCATCCTCCCAATAATACGCGTAATGGGAGGGCGAGGCTCCCGCCGAGCCGAAAACTCCATTATGACCGGACTCTATCTGAGGAGACTTTAACTTGAGCGCATTCTGGGTGTCTTTGGCCGGTGTATTCGGCCTTGAGATGGGTGACAAAACGCAGCTCGTCGCCTTATGCCTTGCCAGCCGGTATAACACTCGTGTCACTCTCGCCGGCATATTCAGCGCCACTTTAGTCGTGCATGTTTTTTCGGTGCTTTTAGGTGGTGGGGTGGGCAAGCTAATGCCGCCGGAGTGGGTGCAGTTTGCCGCCGGTCTTGCATTTATTGGTTTTGGATTGTGGACACTGCGTGGAGACAGCCTAGAGGAAGATGAGTGCAAGAATATTCAGAGCAGATCGCCGTTCTGGCTGATATTCACCACATTTTTCCTGGCCGAACTCGGCGATAAGACAATGCTCGGCACGGTCGCTTTCGCAGCGGACAGGCCATTGATACCTGTATGGCTGGGTTCATCGATGGGGATGGTAATCGCCGACGGCCTGGCGATAATGGTCGGCCAGTTGATGGGCAGACACCTCCCTGAGCGTCCCATAAAGATCGGCGCCGGGGTAATATTCTTAGGCTTCGGCATATTCAAGACAGTCCAGGGTGCACTTGTTATAGGATCATACTCTTGGGCTTTAGCCGGATTGATTACAGCTGTTCTGGCGGTCTTCTTCCTTCGCGGCGGCGGACCCGATAAGGTCGAATCAAGGGAAGAAGAGGACGATAACACGCCTGCGCTTCACGTTTGACAGTCCCAGCCGCTTACCGTAGAATAAAATAGGGCGGGGGATGCATAGTCGTCCCTCGTTTTGTTGTTAATAATGTATTAACTGAGCAGTGGATCATGTATTCATTTTTCAGCTCAGCTTTCAGCAATTATGGAGCATTATCAGATGACCGAGTATGTTGCCCCTCGCGGCACCAGAGACATATTGCCTGACGAGACCCCTCGCTGGCAATATGTGGAATCGAAGTTCAGGCAGACATGTGGTCTCTACGGCTACCGTGAGGTCCGCACGCCCACCTTCGAGCACACCGAGCTGTTCACGCGAAATCTGGGCGAGGCTACCGATGTCGTTTCCAAGGAGATGTATACATTCGAGGACCGCGGCGGGCGCAGCATTACATTGCGTCCCGAGGGCACTGCTCCGACCGTGCGAGCATATGTCCAGCACAATCTGGGTGCATCACTGCCGGTCAACAAGGTGTACTATATAGGCCGAATTTTCAGGTATGAGCGACCACAAGCCGGGCGTTATCGCGAGCACACTCAACTCGGCATAGAGGCATTCGGCTCGATCGACCCTGCAATAGACGCTGAGATAATCTCTATGGCAGCGCAGTTTTTCACCAGCATCGGGATCGAAACATGCGAACTCAAGCTCAACTCGATTGGCTGCCCGGACTGCAGGCCGAAATATCGTCAGGCTCTGCTCGAGTTTGCAAAAGGCAGAGTCGACAAGCTGTGCCAGTCCTGCACTCAGCGCTATGAGCAGAACCCTATGAGGATGCTCGACTGCAAGAACCCGGACTGTAAATCCGTGCTTAAGGAAGCTCCGAAGCTGCCGGAATATCTGTGCGATGAATGTGCCGAGCACTTCGATAAGGTAAAGGTTTATCTTTCAGCGCTGAATATTGATTATGATCTCGACCCGAATCTTGTGCGCGGTTTCGATTACTATACCAAGACAGCCTTTGAGTTTATATCGGGCGAACTTGGCGCGCAGAATGCTATAGGTGGCGGCGGCAGGTATGACAATATGGTCCACGAGATAGGCGGCCAACCGACCCCTGCGATGGGTTTTGGTCTGGGTTTGGACAGACTGATGCTGACCCTGGACACCATGGGCATCGATCTGCCGGTCGATTCCAGCACGACTGTGTTCATCACGACAATCGGAGATGAAGCGCACGATGCAGCAGTCAAGCTCGTCGCCAAGCTCAGGCATGACGGGATTTCGGCTGATATGGACTATACAGGCCGCAGTCTGAAGGCTCAGATGAAGATAGCGGACAAACTCGGCACAAAATATGTAATCATTCTGGGCGAGGATGAGGTAAAAAAGCAGCTCGCCACAGTCAGGACCATGGCCACATCCGAGCAGAGCAGCGTGCCATTTGTCGAGCTTTCGGAGTCACTTATTTCTTAACTTTTTGACTTACCAACTCCCCGGAGGGAATAATGGAACACAGAACCAAATACTGCGGCGAGGTATCCGCTGAAGATATAGGAAAACAGGTGACGCTGCACGGCTGGGTGAACAGCAGCCGCGACCATGGTGGACTGATCTTTATAGACCTGCGTGACCGTGAGGGTCTTGTGCAGACAGTCATCGACCCGGAGGAACAGCCGAAAGTATTCAAGATTGCCGAGAGCGTGCGCAGCGAGTTCGTGCTTGAGGTCATGGGCAAAGTTGCGCATCGACCCGAGGGCACCGAGAACCCGAATATCCCGACCGGCCAGGTAGAAGTTCACATCGAAAAGTTGAACATACTTAACACCTCGCTCACGCCTCCGTTTGCGATCCAGGACGGTATCACGACAGACGAGATGGTAAGGCTCAAGTATCGTTATCTCGATCTCAGACGTCCAGAGATGCAGAAGCGGCTGATACTGCGCCATAAGATGGTCAAGCTGATGCGCGACTATATGGACGAGCGCGGCTTCATCGAAGTCGAGACACCGGTCCTTATCAAGAGCACACCTGAGGGTGCACGTGACTATCTTGTGCCTGCGCGGCTCTATCCGGGCAGTTTTTATGCTCTGCCGCAGAGTCCTCAGCAGCTCAAGCAGCTTCTGATGGTATCGGGCATCGATAAGTATTTCCAGATCGCGAAGTGCTTCCGAGACGAGGACCCGCGTGCAGATAGACAACCTGAGTTCACACAGCTCGACGTGGAGATGTCGTTCGTGAACAAAGAGGACGTTTTCGATGTGATGGAGCCCCTGCTGATCGAGATAGTGGAGACGCTTTCGGACAAAAAGCTGATGTTCAAACCTTTTCCAAGGCTCACATATCAGGACGTGATGGACCGCTACGGCATCGATAAGCCCGACCTGCGCTTCGGCATGGAGCTTTTCGACCTGACTGATATAGGTCATGCCAGTGAGTTCAAGGTTTTCCAGAGTGCCGAGCAGATCAAGGGGATCACAGCCGAGGGCTGCGCGAACTACAGCCGCAGCCAGATAGACGAACTCACCGAGTTCGTGAAGAAATATCGAGCAAAGGGTCTTGCCACCATCGCACTGACCGAGGACGGATCCGTCAAGTCTCCTATAGCCAAGTTTTTCAAAGATGAAGAGATCAAGTCTATCATAGAACGCGCCGGTGCAAAGACAGGCGATTTGATATTGATAGTTGCCGATAAGCCCAAGATTGTGGCAGATTCTTTAGCAAACCTGCGTAATCTGATGGGCACGCGCCTCGGTCTGCGGGATGACAGCATTCTTGCCATGGCGTGGGTCATCGACTTCCCGCTTGTCGAGTGGAAGGAAGAAGAGGGCCGCTGGGATGCCGCTCATCACCCGTTCACAATGCCTATGGAAGAGGACATGGACCTGATGGACACCGATCCGGGCAAAGTCCGCTCTCAGGCATATGATCTTGTCTGCAACGGCAGCGAACTTGCCAGCGGCAGCATCAGAATCCATCGCAGGGATATTCAGAACAAAGTCTTTGGCCTGATGAACTATTCTGATGAGGAAGTCCAGGCACGGTTCGGCCATATGCTTGATGCATTTGAGTATGGCGCGCCGCCGCATGGTGGCATTGCTCCCGGCATCGACAGGCTGGTCATGCTGCTCACGGATGATGACAACATCCGCCAGGTAATGGCATTTCCTAAGACAGCCAGCGGCATCGACCCGATGACGAATGCACCTTCGCCTGTAGATGATGCGCAGCTCAAAGAACTGCACATCGAGTGTGTGGAGTAGGAAACAGGTAACAGGAATCAGGAAATAGGTAACAGGCAACAGTTACCGTTAACAATGATCTGAAACTCCCTCTCCTGGGGGAGAGGGTTGGGGTGAGGGCGCTACCCGATTTAGTATTGAGTATATCGTATTGATTATTTTAACAGCATTTCGTTTACTGTCATTCCGAGCGAAGTCGAGGAATCTGCTTTTGATTTTGACCGACGACCGTCAACCGACAACGAGGTTTATACTTGATAGCAATAGTAGATTACAAAGCAGGAAATCTGACAAGTGTGCGGCTTGCCCTGGAGCATATCGGAGCCGCGTGCGAGGTAACAAATGACCCCGAGCGCATTAAAATTGCCGACCGGGTAATATTTCCCGGCGTAGGGGCCGCAGCCGAAGCCATGCGCAATATACTAAAGCTGGATCTGCTCGACCCGCTCAAAGATGCGGTGAAAAGCGGTAAGCCGTTTTTGGGAATATGCCTTGGCACGCAGGTCATCTTCGAGCATTCCGAGGAAGATGGCGGAGTAGATTGCATCGGCCTGGTGCCGGGTCGAGTCAAGCGCTTTATTACGACTAACCGCTCGTGTAAGATTCCGCAGATGGGCTGGAACACAGTCGAGTTCAAGCGTCGGCATCCGGTCTTTGACGGCATAGAGGACCGCAGCGAGTTCTACTTCGTCCACAGCTATTATCCCGACTCATCGGACGAAACGTATATAGTGGGCGAGACGGAATATGCTGGCGTGCGGTTTGCATCGGCAGTGGGCAAAGACAATCTCGTCGCGACTCAGTTTCACCCGGAGCGCTCGGGCCGAATAGGTTTGAGACTCTTAGAAAACTTCAGTAAGTGGGACGGCAAATGTTAAGCAAGCGAATAATTCCATGCCTGGATGTGCGCAATAAAAAGGTCACCAAGGGCGTGAAGTTCAAGAATAATGTCGAACTGGGCGACCCGGTCGAGATGGCCGTCGCTTACTCCGACGGCGGTTGTGACGAACTCGTATTTTACGATATCACAGCCTCAGCCGAGCGCAGGCCGATTGATATCGATATGGTCCGCGATGTCGCGCGGGTAGTGCATATACCGTTTGCGGTCGGCGGGGGAATAGAGACGTTGGATGATATGTATCGTGTGCTCCTTGCGGGCGCAGAAAAGGTGTCTGTGAACTCGCTTGCGGTCAAGAACCCGGATATTATTGCCGAGGGTGCAAAGATATTCGGCTCACAGTGCATAGTGCTGGGTATGGATCCGGTTAAGTCTGATGACCCCAGGTTCCCCAGCGGATATGAGATCACGATTCGAGGCTTCCGCGAGAGGACCGGCATGGACGCTCTCGAATGGGCAAAGCGCGCCGAGGAGTTGGGGGTAGGGGAGATAGTGGTCAACTCGGTAGATGCAGACGGCACACGTGACGGCTTCGAGCTTAACCTCACCCGCAAGATTTCTACAAACGTCCACATTCCGGTAGTTGCTTCCGGCGGCGCAGGCACACCCCAGCATCTGATAGATGTCTTCAATAAAGGCGCAGCCGACGCAGCGATTATCGCCAGCATGATCCATACAGGTGAATACACCATCAGGCAGATCAAGGACAAACTGGTCAAAGCAGGAATTCCGACACGGGAGAAATGGTGATATGGGTTACTGGGAAGCACTGGACCGATTGGTTGCTGAAGGCAAAATCATAATCGACCGACCGAAAGGCAGCGCGCATCCAAGGTATCCCAAACTCATCTATCCCCTTGATTACGGTTACCTTGAAGGCACGACTTCAGGTGATGGTGACGGAATTGATGTCTGGATCGGGAGTCGGCAGGAGAGGTCTTTGACAGCCATCGAGTGCACATACGATCACAATAAGCTTGATATGGAAGTCAAGTTGCTGATCGGATGCAGCGCTGAAGACATCGAACAAATTTTAGCCACCCACAACTGCGCCGGCATGCATGGAATTCTTGTAAATCGGCCTCAATAAAGAGCAGACCTTTTGATCGCACACAGATCAGTTTTTTAGTATGTCCTCAAGTTTTGCTGGAATCTCACAAAATAAAGTTGAGCGAGTTGCGTCTAACAATTAGTAAGCGAGGTCTCCAACCTCTAAACGGCAGCGAGGAGTGTACAAATGCGGTTCTTGAAATCGGCAATTCTATGTTTTGTAGTTGTGTGTTTGGTGGGTTGGTTACCACATACCGAGGAGA
Source organism: bacterium (assembly GCA_021371935.1). NCBI lineage: Bacteria > bacterium. The sequence continues at coordinate 65,952 of JAJFVF010000021.1, read as the reverse complement.
ATAAATAAAAAAATGGTCGATGTAATAGGACACAACCGATATGCCTGGGATAGACTTGTGGAGCAGGGCGACCGTTGGGCCAGGCCGGTTTCTGCAGAGCAGGTGGCTGACGCCAGAAATGGACGATGGGATATCATCCTTACCCCGACGAAGCCTGTGCCTAAGAATTGGTTCGGAGAACTGAAAGGAGCGTCTGTGCTCTGTCTGGCCGCAGGGGGTGGTCAACAGGGACCGATCCTATCAGCCGTCGGAGCAGATGTCACTGTATTCGATAATTCGCCGGCCCAACTTGCGCAGGATAGACTCGTGGCCGAGAGGGACGGGCTGGACCTTCGGCTGGTGGAAGGTGATATGCGTGATTTGTCATCCTTTACCGACCAGACGTTCGATCTGATAGTGCATCCGGTATCCAATGTCTTCGTACCTGACGTGAGGCCGGTATGGAAAGAGGCATTCCGTGTGCTCAAGCAGGGAGGATGTCTGCTCTCTGGGATCGACAATGCGGTTATCTACATTTTTGATCCGAAAGCTTACGAACAAGGAAGCCTGGTAGTTGCGCATTCCCTGCCCTACTCAGATGCTGATCTGCTATCTGATGCGGAAATAGCCAGTCGAAAGGATAGAGGCATCCCCCTTGAGTTTGGGCACACTCTTGAGGATCAGATTGGCGGCCAGATAGATGCCGGATTCACAATCACTGGCTTCTACGAGGATCGCTACCCTCCGGAAGACGATGAATTACTAGATAGATACATGCCAACGTTCATTGCTACCAGAGCATACAAGATTAAGATAGAGGAATATCCCAAAGCGCCCATGTTGTAAAGAGTATGTCTGAGATTACTTTCTGCTGTTTCGGAACCTGTTCCCAAAATTCGTGTAAATTTCGGTCTTTCGGGATTTGAGGAGCGAATAATAGCTAGTCGCTTATGAAATCATGTGTGGAATCGCTCCGGAAATCCCGAAGAAACTTTTGATTATCAACAGATATTTTTTTGTATATACGCAAAATTTAACTGTGATATCGCTAATAAATGACGAGTTACTGCGTCTAGCAACTATTAAGCTTGACCTCTGGCCTCTTATCTTCTTACCTCTAATCCCTGAACAACAGCGAGGAATATACATATGCGGTTCATGCAATCGGCAATTCTATGTTTGGTAGTTTTAGTCTCGATGTATGCGCAGGCTGAAGCTGTTGGCGTGGTCAAAGTCGATCCGAACACAGTAGCAAAGTCCGGGCCGAAAGAAGACCTACGCCTGTCGCAAAAAATCACCTATGACAGCGGCTACAAGCGCCTTAATTATGTCACGGATGACCTTAGCCGCATGACCGGTGTGAACATACTCTGTGGTCAGAACAAGAATGACTGGAAGGTGCGCGACATACCGGTCGTGGTCTGCGTAAAAGACTTGCCGCTTGGTAAGCTCCTGAGAGCAATTGCAGACGCAACACACACGAGGTTCACATCCGAGAAAATAGGCGATAATCCTGAAAAGAGCTACCGTATCTATCGCAGGTCGACGGATCAGGAACAGCTTGACGTATATGTACAGAAACAGCACGATTATTCTTTAGAAGATGCTGCTTGGCAGTGGGATGCTCTGACAGCCTATGGCAAATCCAACGATAATCCTCCTGACGACTCTTCACTCAGAGATACATGGTTGATAGCTCGAATGATCGCTGGCCTCGGCTCAGATTCCAAGGATAAACTGCTCGACGGTGATACGCTTACGTTCCGAGGCACCGACCCGGCAAACAGCGCGTACCTGGAGGAGTATTACCGTCATATTTGCGAGCAAGCATACAATCCTTCGCATACGTCTTGTCCTCAATTTGAGAATGTAGAAAACGCGCCTCTTGGCATCAAACTGGTGGATAACGGTGTTGAAGCCGGAATAGAAATGCTGTTTAGCCCAGGCCCAATTAAAACTGACGATGGTACTTATATCGGCTTTTCCATTGGAGGCAATCTTCACGATGCTGGAGCACTGCAGGACAAGGTCACAGGCTTGCCGCCGCGTCCAAAAGCAGCGCCAACACCGAGCTTGGATGACGAAATTGCCAACCCTGAAATGACTCCATTATCAGGCCGTATGCCCGATGACACAACAAACGACTCATTCCTTATGACCAAAATTACCCTTGAAGAATCGTTGAGTGCGACAGACTTAACGTTTGCGAAAGCAATCCAAGCCATTGCGCAAACCGGTCAGTGTAACATCGTGACCGAGGATTTCACAAGCCAAAAAGCCCAAAAATATCAGTGGCTCAACAGCAACCTCAGAGACCATACAAAAAAATCAGTCTCAGACATACTAAATATGTTTGGTGGCAGCACTTGGTTTGTTAATGAAGATGACAGTCTGATCATAGGCTGGCAGAATAGGCGGCAAAACTGGCGGGAACACCATGCCAACCTGCTGCCTGAGGAATACCTGAATGGGCTCATGACAAAACTCAACGGCGAAGGCCTCACATTGGAAGATGTAATTCATATGTCGAATATTCCGGAGCCATCAGCCAAGGAATGGGTGGTCTACACGGATGATTTCAAGGATTTGTATCAGTGGAAATTGGATCCTGCGTGGAGACTTTATGACGCGCTCACACTGGAAGACAAGCAACTTGCCAAGTCAAATGATGGTCTCCCGCTCGGCAAGTTCGATTCGACCTGGATAGCCGACTTCTTCCGGGCTGAGAAGATGCGACAACTTCCATCTCTCGAGCCTGCATACTTCGCTTCTCCCGGAATGGACATTGAAGCTTACAGAGATGGCGTCAAGCAGAACAATCTGGCTCTGAGTGATCCGGCGATAATTTCGACCATGGTAATGCGTATTCAGAAGAAGCCGGCAAAGGAAAGATATGCAGAAGTTAATGGAGTGGGTACATCAGTCGAAATTCCTAAAGGGCTCAATCTCTCCCGCTATGATATGGTGATAACTTATAAGTTGAATGGCGAAGAGCGAAGCATACCGATATACGGTACTCTTCTCGCTTTTCCTGTCTGGTCTGCTGAACATGAGGCCGAAGTAGTCAAAGCCACATCGGCAGGAAACAGACAATAGAAGACAGGCAATAGAAAATAGGCAATAGAAAATAGAAAATAGAAAATGAAAAGATCGTCCGATGTATTCTTGCCTCGGACGAAGTTTGTAAGAGACATTCCTGCCCCGGCATTTGTCTTGTGAGATGCATCTTGCTTGTCCCTGTCCGCCATTCACCCGTAACACCCCCACGGATAAATGCACGTCAGCTTGTGTCGGCATATCGATATCCTGTCCTTTAGCTATAAGTGCTGCAAATGCTATATAGAATGTGTTCTTGTTTAATAAAGCAATAGCAATGAACGATAGGTGCATTGATCTTAATTGTATTGAGGACTTATATGAAAATTTACAACACATTTGAGAATGGCCCAGTCTATGTCGACCTCAACATTGGTGAATCATTCGCTCGCGGCAATGCCATGCCGGTTCAGCTTCTTGATATCGGCTACCAAGGTCCTGTGGGTAAACCCGGCAGAGCTGAACTTGGCTGGCTAAAAGTCGCGATAGGAACGGAGATAATGGATATTCCATTGGGATGGTGGCGAGTCATCGGTGGCGTGCGCATCGCAGCCGAGCTGAATGCGGTCTACAACTCTGAGGCAAGTAGAAAACGTTGGGAGCAGGACTACTGGCGGTTAGAGCATGATGGACGCCTAATGCTCAGTGATAATATGAGATCGTTGACTCCTGCCAAGAAGTATGTTTTTCCAATGGTCAGTGATGCATGGTCATGGGGCTATACGCATAATTGGCTTAGTAAATACTCCGGCACACTTGGGCTGAATCCCACTCATTATGGAATCGATATTGATTGCCCGATAGGTGTGGGCAATGTGCAAGCCGTCATTGGAGGCGAGATTGTATATGTCGGAGGTTACAAGGAGCCGGATGAGATTGGCAGCGAGGGTATCGTAGTTTCGATAATCGGAGAAGATGGGCTTGGTTATCTCTATTGTCATATGAGTGTCATCGGCGAAGAAATCAGGGAGGGTAATACAATACCCACCGGATATCAAATAGGTCTTTCCGGGCAAAGCGGATTTGAAAATACCAACACCACGCCGCATCTGCATTTCGAGATGGTCTGGGGTGAATCTCGAGAAGCGATCACTAAGTTAGTTCAGCCGCCATGGTTCGATGCCAGCCACGCCACATTTGCTTTCTACATTAATCCGTTGCCATATTTATTTCAGTGGTTTGAAGAATACCTGTCCATGTTCTGAGGATCTTGTAAGGGGCATTCCTGCCCCGGCATTTTTCTCCACTAGAACCCTCAAATTCTCAAACCACCAGCCCCCGGTAACTATACCTGGAACTAGCCCGATTACTAGCCCAAAAACCTGTTAATAACGCCTGTTTTCACCTCCAAATACCTGTTTCCACCTCATCAAAGCCCCTCTGGTATGGCATTTGCAGAATATTGACATACTAACCCGGATTTTGCGGGAAGCGCATAATCCGGGTAACCGACCTGAGCAATCAGGCAGTCAATTAAATATCAGGACCAATGGGCTGAGTATCGCCCATTGACAAGGAGGGTAAACGTGACACAAAGCTTGAGAACAAGGCTCAATGTTGAGCGCATAAATCACGGACTTCCGCTAATTTCCGCCGATCCCAATGGCTGGGATAACGGATTCACCCTCAACCCGACTGCAGTACGTCTGCAGCGTTCACCCGTCAACGACGACCTGATAAGGGGTCTGCTGGGTCAGCATGCCCTGGATGGCGGCGGCCTTCAGGACGGTGTGATTGCAGTGTTTTATCGCGGCATACCAAAGGAAATTCCAGGACGTCCGCTCCTCAGATCATCCGTGGGATTGGCGGTTTTCACACCGACCATGCAGCTCATTAAGAGGTTTGCATATCCAGTCGTCGTTCCCACAGACGATCCGATGGGCTGTGATTATAACGGTGTCGAGGACCAGCGCATAACCCGTATCGGCGATACTTTCTATATGCTCTACTGCGGCTACAATCCCAATCTGCCGATAGAGCACAACATACACATTTGCATGGCTGTCTCCACCGATCTGCTTCGCTGGACGAAATTGGGTCCGATAAATGGCGATGTGAACAGCTATCCCAACAAGGACGGTGTGCTGCTGCCGGATATGGTGGACGGCAAGTATATGATGTTTCACAGGCCGATGATCGGCTCCCAGAACGATTACGGTGTCTCCCTAGCCGTCAGCGACTGCCCGACCGGCGAGTGGAAGGACCTTGGAAATGTGATGAAGGCCGAATCAGACCCGCGCTATTGCAAGTCATGGATGGGTGCAGGTTCCGCGCCTATTCCATTGGGTGATAATCGCTACCTGACAGATTTCCACACAGGCAATTATCTCGCAACCGGTGAGAGAGACTATTATTCCGGCTATGCCATCTTGAACTTCAGTGACATTGATGCGGACAATCCATCCAGCATAGTCGAATGCCGATGCAGCAGTATAGTTGAGCCTCAGACGCCGTATGAGATGCATTCACCCTGGCCTCATGAGAAGAACCTGAACTGTGTCTTTTCCTCGGGCAGTTTTGAGTATGGTGATGAGGTCGTATTGCTCTATGGAGGTGCGGACGCATATGTTCTTGGTGCGCGTTTTGATCGCAGTGAACTGGTCGACTACCTGAGGACATCCGGCTCAAGGTCAAACACTTCAACAGCCACTGCCTCGGCGGTGTAAATAAGTTATAAAAGCCCGCTGAAACCTTTCAGCGGGCTTTTTTGCGTGTATGGCGCACCCGGCGCGATTCGAACGCGCGGCCTTCTGCTCCGGAGGCAGACGCTCTATCCACTGAGCTACGGGTGCCTTTGACCCTATGATTATATCACCTGAGTGAGGGCTGTCAAGAAACGTGTATTGTCTGATAGTCGATCGTATATTGTTTTTGATTGCCTATAGCATGAATGCCTTGGGAGGGCGAGTCCCCCGCCGAGCCGAAAACTATCTGATAACTGAACTCTATTGTTGTAGATGCGTTTTCTTGATATCCATTTATCCTAAGTGCTATAATGACCACAGTTAACATGAACTGGTAGAGTGCCCACTCTACCAGTTTACGTTGTGTACTCGGGAGATGTGAATGTCTATTCTGGTGACAGGCGGGCTGGGCTATGTAGGCAGCCACGCCGTAAAGATGCTGATGGAGCGCGGTGAGAGCGTTGTCAGCCTCGATGACCTTGTGTTCGGCCACAAAGAGGCCGCATCCGGCAGCGAGATAATAATCGGTGATATTGGCGATAAGGATTTGCTCCGGCAGATTTTTTCGAGTCATAAGATCGAAGCGGTGATGCACTTTGCCGCGTTTGCGGACGTAGGTGAGTCCGTTGCCGACCCGAAGAAGTATTATGTCACCAACGTCTCCAAGAGCCTTGCCATGCTCGATATGATGCTTGAGTTTGATATAAAGATGATGATCTTTTCATCCAGCGCAGCCACATTCGGCGAACCCAAGGAGATTCCTATTCCCGAGGACCATCCCAAAGACCCTACCAACCCCTACGGTCGTTCAAAGCTTATGCTCGAAGAGATATTGAAGGAGTATGAGCATGCATATGGCCTGCGGTCGATCTCATTTCGATATTTCAATGCTTCAGGCGCAGACCCATCCGGCCTGATAGGCGAGGACCACAAGCCCGAACATCATATAATTCCGCTGGTGCTTGAGGTGGCGTCAGGTAAGAGAGAGCAGTTCAATATGTTCGGCACGGACTGGCCGACCCCCGATGGCACATGCATTCGCGATTACGTCCATGTCACCGATCTCGCCCAGGCGCATGTTCTTGGGCTCGATGCATTGCGTAACGGCAAGCAGACTACCGTATATAATCTGGGCAACGGCAGCGGCTATTCAAACCGTGAAGTAATTGCTACAGCCGAGCAGGTGACCGGGAAAAAGATAAAAGTAGTCGATGCTCCGCGGCGTCCGGGAGACCCTGCGGTCCTTGTGGCGAGTTCAAAGAAGATCATGGCCGAATTGGGCTGGTCACCGAAGTATCCCGATCTCAAGACAATAATTGAGACCGCCTGGAACTGGCACAGCAGCCATCCGAACGGTTACGGCAGTTAGCGATTTAGTAATTTAGATGTTATATTGAGTATTTTGGAGAAGATTGCAAAACTGCATGTATTGCAGATAAGTGTTCAAATCTGTCATTCCGAGCGAATGCCGGCCTTGTTCCCTCTCCTGGGGGAAAGGGTTAGGGTGAGGGCGCAGCTGATCTAGTAATTGATATTTTGTATTGATTATTCAAGCGTTTCAATGGCAGTCATTCCGAACGAATGTGAGGAATCTGCTTTGAACCCGACATTACAAAAAGCAGATTTTTAGCAATTTGAACTGGGGATGCCGAAAAATCATATATAGTATCCCTCAATTCGTATATGAGGGGAATGGACAAGAAGATGACGGTAGAGGAACTATCAACGCTCAGACACAGCACATCGCACGTAATGGCGCATGCGGTCAAAAATCTATTTCCGGATGCCAAGATCGCGATAGGTCCGTCGATTGAGGACGGTTTCTATTACGATTTCGGGGTCAGCCGCGCGTTCACTCCTGAAGATTTGGAGCGCATTTCCGAGGAGATGGCAAAGATAATCGCAGGCAAGAGCGAGTTTGTCCGAAAGGAGATAAGCCGCGACGAGGCTCTGGAGATATTCAAAAACGAGCCATATAAGACCGAGCTTATCAAAGAACTGCCCGATGGCGAGACCATCAGCATCTACGAGGAAAACGGCTTCGTGGATTTGTGCCGTGGTCCGCACATTGCCAATACCGGCGAGGTCAAGGCATATAAGCTTTTGCATGCGGCTGGAGCGTATTGGCGCGGTGACGAGCGCAACCCTATGCTCCAGAGGATTTACGGTACGGCCTTTGTCACTCAGAAAGACCTCGACGAATACCTGCTCAAGCTCGAAGAGGCCGAGAAGCGCGATCACAGGAAGCTGGGTCGAGAGTTAGATTTGTTTTCGATTCAGGAAGAGGCCGGTCCAGGACTTGTGTTCTGGCATCCCAAGGGCGCGCTCGTTCGCAAGATCATAGAGGACTACTGGCGCAACGAGCACTATGCCAACGGCTATGAACTGGTCTACACACCGCATATCGCCCGTCAGGACCTCTGGAAGACCAGCGGCCACCTGGATTTCTTCACCGAGAACATGTTCCAGCCGATGGAGGTCGAGGGACAGCCGTATCTTATCAAACCGATGAACTGCCCGTTCCATCTGCTGATCTATAAGTCGACCGTGCGCAGCTATCGTGAGCTGCCGATCCGCTGGGCCGAACTAGGCACGGTATATCGCTATGAGCGCTCCGGGGTATTGCATGGCCTTATGCGCGTGCGAGGCTTTACACAGGACGATGCGCACATCATCTGTACACGCGACCAGCTCGACTCCGAGACAAAGCGTGTATTGGACTTTGTTTTGATGATCCTGAAGCGTTTCGGCTTCGAGCAGTTCGAGATATATCTGTCCACCAGACCGGAGAAATCCGTCGGCGAGGACGATGTCTGGGAACAGGCAATGGATTCGCTCAAAGCGGCTCTGGACAGTTCCGGTCTCGAGTATAAGATCGACGAGGGCGGCGGAGCGTTCTACGGTCCCAAGATCGACGTCAAGATCAAAGATGCAATTGGCCGCGTGTGGCAGTGCAGCACAATCCAGGTCGACTTTAACGAACCAGAGCGGTTCGACATCACCTATGTCGGCCAGGACAACCAGCAGCACAGGCCGATTATGATCCACCGAGCGCTCTTCGGCTCACTGGAGCGCTTCATGGGCGTCCTTATCGAGCACTATGCGGGTGCATTCCCGCTCTGGCTGGCGCCTGTCCAGACAGTGGTGATTCCTATTGCCGACAGACACGTCGAATATGCCGAAAAGGTTGCGTCAAAGCTCAAGGCCGAGGGTCTTCGTGTGCAGGTCGATGACCGCAATGAGAAGACCGGCTACAAGATCCGTGAGGCTCAGATGCAAAAGATACCGTATATGCTGGTAGTCGGCGACCGTGAAGCCGAAGCGGACGCAGTCTCCGTCAGATCACGCGCTGAGGGCGATAAGGGTGCAGTTTCCGTCAGTGACCTGATAATCCAACTGAAGCAGGAACTGTCCTGATTTAGTAATTGATATTTTGTATTGATTATTTGCTGTTCCCTCTCCCGGGGGAGAGGGCAAGGGTGAGGGCGCAACCATACGCAGATAGGCATTGTAAAAAATAAGTGGGAGGGCGAGGCTCCCGCCGAGCCGAATTCCATGTAAACTGGACAATGACTTTACTGTTTTGTGTTAATTATCTTTGCTGATCATCGGGGATTTGAATCCCCGACGTAGCATATGTGGGACTTTAGTCCCTGATTCACTGTTGTAATAGGGGATATTTAATGGCCAAAAGTTCTGAAAAGCGCGCAGATGAGCTGCTTGCTCAGATGACACTCGATGAAAAGATAGACTATATTGGTGGGACGGGCTTCTCTGTAAGAGCCGTTGAAAGGCTCGGCATTCCCGAGATTATTATGTCCGATGGCCCTATGGGCTGCCGATGCTATGGCAAGACCACCGCATATCCGGCAGGCATTGCTCTTGCGGCCACGTGGAACACGAGCTTCGCCCGCAGAATAGGCGAATGTTTGGGCAAAGACTGCCGTTCTCGCGGCGTACACATCCTGCTTGCCCCCGGCGTAAATATATACCGTTCGCCCAAATGCGGCAGAAATTTCGAGTATATGGGCGAAGACCCATATCTGTCCTCCACGATGGTCGTGCCGCTTATCGAGGGCATCCAGTCGCAGGAAGTACTGGCGACGATCAAGCACTTCGTCTGCAACAACCAGGAGTGGGACCGCCACAACATCAGCTCAGAAGTCGATGAGCGCACCCTTCGCGAGATATATATGCCCGCATTCAAAGCAGCGATCCAGAAGGCCAAATCTAGGTGCCTTATGAACTCGTATAACCTGCTCAACGGCACCCACTGCTCCGAAGACGACTGGCTGCTCAACAAGGTTTTGAGAGACGAGTGGGGCTTCGACGGCTTCGTTATGTCGGACTGGGAATCAGTATATGACGCCGTAAACCCGGCCAACCATGGTCTGGACCTGGAGATGCCCGTCGGCAAGTTCATGAACAAAGAGAACCTAATGCCTGCGATCCAGGACGGCAGGGTCAAGGAATCGACAATAGATGAGAAGGTGCGCAGGATGCTGCGTATATTTATCGCCGCCGGTTTCTTTGATCGACCACAACTCGACGAGTCCATTGCCAAGGACAATCCCGATTGTGCAAAAGCAGCTCTTGAAGTCGCGCGCGAGTCCATTGTATTGCTCAAGAACGAGGATGATGTTCTGCCGCTTGATCGAAACAAAGTCAAGTCGGTGGCCGTGGTGGGTCCGAATGCGCATCCTGCAGTCTATTGTGCGGGCGGCAGCGCATTCACCGATACATTCCACTCTACCAGCATCCTCGACGGCATTCGAGGCATCGTCGGCAATTCCGTCGATGTGCCCCGTCCTCAATATCTCGGCTTTGCATGTCCGTTCAAGATGGAAGTGTTCGACAATCGAGATCTGGATGGAACTCCGACAAAAGTCACCCAGGCAAGCGACATCAGTTTCGATTGGTGTCAAAATCCTCCCGAGGGCACGAGTGGGCTGTACAACTATTCAGTGCGATGGACAGGCAAAATACGGCCTCCGCTTGCGGCCAAATACACGTTCAATACGAAGTCGGACGATGGAGTGCGGGTGTATGTCGATGACAAACTCATAATCGACGATTGGAAAACGCACGAACCTCGTTCGTCGCAGGCTTCGCTTGATCTGGAGGAGCGCGATTACGATATTCGCGTCGAGTATTTCCAGGCCGAGGGAGGCGCTCAAGTCTCGTTTGGTTGGAAGCGTGCGCTGGATGTGACAGGTTTGGCCGACAGTCTCAAGGACGTAGATGCAATAGTTTATTGCGCAGGTTTCAGCCGGGAAACCGAGGGCGAGGGATACGACAGACCCTTCGAGCTTCCACAAGAGCAAATTGATGAGATTTGCGTATTGTCCAAGTCACATCCAAAAGTAATAGTCGTTCTCAACACGGGCGGCGGTGTGGCATGGGCTGGCTGGCTGGAGCATGTCCCGGCGGTCATCGAGGCGTGGTATCCCGGCCAGGAGGTCGGCAGGGTAGTCGCGGAGGTCATATTCGGCGATGTGAATCCGTCCGGCAAACTTCCCGCCACCTATGAAAAGCGCGAGCAGGACAACCCGACTGCTCCATATTACAACGTTAATGACGACGGCAAGACTCCATACACCGAGGGAATATTTGTCGGCTACAGGGGATATGATAAGAACGAAGTGGAGCCGCAGTTCTGCTTTGGTCATGGCCTTTCCTATACGACATTTGAGTTTGGCGATCTGAAGATTGCCGAAAAGGGCAGCGGCTATTCAAGGACAATCGAGATCACGTGCTCCGTCAAAAATACAGGCAGCCTAACAGGGGCTGAAGTTGCTCAACTCTATGTAGGCGATGTAGAGTGCAGTGTTCCCCGTCCGATACGCGAACTCAAGGGTTTTAATAAGCTTGTGCTCGAGCCTGGCGAAACGAAGACAGCGAGCTTTACGCTCAGCAAAGACGACCTTGCATATTACGACGTCGGTAGCAAGTCATGGGTTGTCGAACCTGGCAACTTCAATGTGTATGTCGGTTCGTCATCCAGGAATTTGCCGCTGGAAGGCTCGTTTGTTTGGTAAATTATAGGGGCTAAGCATTTGCCATTCAAGACGGTTTTACTGCCAATACAAGCAGCAAATGCATCGCCCTGATATAAGTGTAAATTATTACTTGACAACGACCGGGTATTTTCGCTATACTTAAGGTCGGCCTGTCGGAAGAGGGGAATGCATGCGCTCGACCGGCAGAGACTCTTACGGGGTGATGTAGTTATACAAAAGGACCTCAGGGTAAATGAACGCATTCGTGCGCGGGAAGTAAGGCTCATCGACGAGAACGGCGCTCAGGTCGGTGTAATAGGTTTTCGCGAGGCTCTGGCTTATGCCAGAGAGCGCGGCCTGGATCTCATCGAGGTTGCCGGTAATGCGGCTCCGCCCGTATGTCGGGTAATGGACTACGGCAAGTTTCGATATGAGCAGGGCAAGCGCGAGCGGGACGCCCAGAAGAAACAGAAGATGACTGAGCTCAAGGGCATTCGCATGCGACCGGGTACGGACGAGCATGACTTTATGTTCAAGCTCAGAAATGCCATTAAGTTTCTCAAGGCCGGGCACAAGGTGAAGATCACGGTAATCTTCCGCAGTCGGGAGTTTACTCATCCCGAGTTCGCGCGGGATTCTCTGAACCGTATGGCCGAGATCGTCAAGGAAGAGGGCGCAGGTACTGTCGAGAGGCCGGCCCTGATGGAGGGCAGGACTATGACGATGGTTCTTGCTCCGATTGTCGAGACGCCGATAAAATAGTGAAAGTATAGACTCCGCATGGGGTAAGATAACGAGGTATACACGTGCCTAAGATCAAGACAAGAAAAACGGCGGCGAAGCGGTTTGAAGTGACCGCAAATGGTAAGATTCGCCGAGGCAACACCGGTATGAACCACTTGAAGATGAAAAAGTCTTCGAGTGCCAAGCGGCGCCTTTCTATGAAGAGTGAAGTGACCACAGGTGAGAAGCGCGTAATCAGACGTCTCATCCCTGGTCTATAACTTACCAAATAATTAATTCTAAGTAAGGGGATTTAAGATATGCCACGGGTGAAACGCGGCACTATGACGCATAAGCGTCATGCTAAGATACTAAAGCAAGCAAGCGGATATTGGGGTGCAAAGAGCCGACTGTTCAAGACCGCCAAAGAGCAGGTCATGAAGTCGGGCAACTATGCATTCCGCGATAGAAGAGCCAAGAAGCGCGATTTCCGCAGGTTGTGGATCACGCGCATCAGCGCCGCATGCCGCATGAACGGGATGCCTTACGGCAGGTTTATCGAGGCCTTGAACAAGGCCGAAATAAATCTGGATCGCAAGGTTCTTGCAGAGATGGCGGTTGTAGACGCACAGGGTTTTGCTTCTCTTGTCGAGAGGGCCAAGACCCAGTTGGCGAGCGCTTAATAAATAAATTACTCAATATCAAATAATCAATAATAAATTTAGATTATCGCCCAGCGTCCAATAGCTCGAGGTCGGAAGGTCCGGATTGATAACGTCGATCGGGATCTACTGAGCTTCTGCAATTGGGCGCTGGTTGCTTATTACGGCAAGGCGGTTACAAAATGAGTGAAAAAGACGAATTGACAGGCATACGTAACACGGCATTGGACAAGATACGCGCGGCATCTTCAAGCGGCGAGCTTGACGCATTGGAGACCGACTATCTTGGCCGCAAGGGTGAGCTGACTCTCCAGCTCAGAAAAATAGGTTCACTTGCACCCGACGCGCGCAAAGACTTCGGCCAGGCCGTCAACGATATAAAGAACGAGCTTGCTTCTGCCATTGAGAGCAGGAAGCAGGCTCTTTCGACAGTGGAGTCAAAGGCTGCTCTTGCGGCTGAAGCAGTGGATGTCACACTTCCGGGCCGCTTCTATCAGACAGGCCGGCCACATATATTGATCGAGACGATGAACAAGATCAAGAACATATTCATCGGTCTGGGCTATGAGATGTTCGACTCTCCCGAAGTGGAGGAGTATGCGTATAACTTCCAGGCGCTAAACTACCCGCCTGAGCACCCGGCAATGGACGAGCAGATGTCATTTTATGTGAATGATGAAGTGCTTCTGCGCACCCACACCACCGCGTATCAGCATCGGGTCATGAAGGGCCGAAAGCCTCCGATGCGGGTGTGCACGATCGGCAAGTGCTATCGCGTAGATGCGGTAGATGCCACTCATGGCCACACATTCCATCAGGTCGACTGTTTCACCATCGACCATGGCATCACGATGGCCGATCTCAAGGGCACTCTGCAGCAGTTCGCGACCCAGATGTTCGGCGCGAACGTAAATGTCAGGTTCAGGCCGGACTTCTTCCCATTCGTCGAGCCGGGCGCTGAGGTTGCTGTCACTTGCACCATATGCGGCGGGTCGGGCTGTAACGTATGCAAGGGCAGCGGGTGGCTTGAGCTGGCGGGAGCTGGCATGATCCATCCCAATATCCTTGAAGGTGCAGGCATCGACTCCGAGGAATATACGGGCTTTGCATTCGGGTTTGGAATCGAGCGAATGCCGATGCTTATGCATGGCATAGGCGACTTGAGATTGTTTATGGAAAACGACCTCAGATTCTTGAGACAGTTCTGAAATTCAGTATTGAGTATTTTATATTGAGTATTGACATGTTCGGGTGCGATATCTGATCGCGACCGAAAAAGAATCCGGCGATTTCTGATCGCTAAACATATCTTTGAATAATATGCGCGATGTGTTCGCCCTCTGTCATTCCGAGGAGGAACGACGAGGAATCTGCTTTTAGCGTTATAGGTTAAAAAAATGAAACTATCAACTAATTGGCTTAGAGAATATATAAACATAAACTACGCGCTCGACGAGCTTGCCACGAAGCTCACTATGGCTGGTCTCGAAGTGGAGGAGACGATCCCTCTGAGCAAAGAGGCCATCGCCAAGGCGGGCGGCAGCGGCACATCTGATGACGTTGTCTGGGACGTCAAGGTCACTCCGAACAGGGGCGACTGGCTCTCAGTGCTTGGTGTAGCCAGGGAGTGCGCGCCTCTTGTCGGCGCGAACGCGAAAATGCCTGCGACAGACGTCAAGGGCAGCGAGCCGCCGACTTCGGAGTATATCAAGATTCGCATTGACGACCCGGACCTGTGCAGGCGATATGTCGGCATAGTAGTCAGGGGAGTCGAGATAAAGGAGTCTCCTGGTTGGCTCAAAGACCGTCTGATTGCGGCAGGCATGCGCCCGATCAATAATGTCGTTGATGTCACCAATTACGTAATGCTCGAACTCGGCCAGCCTCTGCATGCATTCGACTATAAACTGCTGCACGATTCTCAGATAATTGTCCGCCGCGCAAAGCCAGGTGAGGTGATTGTCTCGCTCGACGGCCAGGAGCGAAAGCTCGAAGAGGACATGCTTGTGATAGCCGATTCGGACCGCGCCGTAGCTCTTGCGGGGATCATGGGTGGAATTGATTCAGAAATTAGCGAGCAGACGCAGGATATTTTAATAGAATCGGCTAACTTTAATAGTACAAGTATAAGGCGCACCTCAAAGCACCTTGGGCTTGTAACGGAGTCGTCATACAGGTACGAGCGTTCGGTCGATCCTTCAATTGCTCCTATAGCGGCCATGAGGGCTGCGCAGTTGATAGGCGAGTTGGGGAATGGCACGGTTTCAAAGGGGATGGTGGATATATATCCGTCTCGGGTGGAACCGCTTGAGATCACAGCCAGGCCGAAGCGTGTGAATGATATACTAGGGACCGACATCGATGCGTCTTCGATGGTCGATTACCTGAACAGCCTTGAAATTGAGGCATCACTGCAGGATGGTTTGCTCATCTGCCGGGTGCCGACTTTCAGGGTAGACATAACTCGTGAGATAGACATAGTCGAAGAGGTCGGCAGGGTATACGGCTACGAAAGCTTTGCTGCCACGCTGCCGAAGTCTTCTTTGCAGGGCAAAGATAGCCCCGAGGGGCTTTTCAGAGACAGAGTAAGACGGATACTGATGACCTGCGGGTGTCAGGAAGCTCTCACCCATTCACTGGTGAGCAGCTCGCTGACCGCAATGACCGGCAAGTCAGATATTAGTCTAGGGGTCAGAAATCCGCTGACCGAAGACCTGGATGCTATGCGCACGGACCTGTTTCCAAATTTGCTGCAGGTCATCGCGAGGAACCAGTCATACGGCACGAACGACGTCTCGGTGTTCGAGGTAGGCAAGGTCTACTTCAAGACGCAGAATGCGGATCATGGCGAGCGGCTCTCGATTGCGGGGGCAATGATAGGTAATATGGCGACAAGCGCCTGGAGTTTGCCCGAAGAGGCATTGCAGGTGGATTTCTATACTTGTAAGGCCATTGTCGAGAATCTGTTAGATGGATTGGGGATCGAGAAAGCCGAATATAAAGCGGCTGAGGTCCCGATGTTGCATGCAACGCGCGCGGCAAAGATTATCATTGAAGATAACGAAGTCGGAATACTTGGCGAGGTCGCGCCGGATGTGAGGGAATCGTTTGATCTTAGGGGAAGGCCATACGTCTTTGAGCTGGATTTCAACGCTCTGATTGCGGCATCTCCCAAGATTATAAAATACAAGGAGCCGGCACGATTTCCGGCTCTATACAGGCACCTTGCAGTTGTAGTTGATGATAAGGTGGAATATACTAAGCTTGAGCGTCTTGTCCAAGGATCGGGCAAGGGTTTGGTTGCGGACGTCGATCTGCTGGATGTCTATAAGGGCGAGCAGATTGGGTTGGGGCGTCGAAGTTTAACAATATCTATTGTGTTCCGATCTCAAGAAAAGACTCTGACGGACGACGAAGTAAACTCAGTCCTGACTGGCATCAAGGAAGTCCTGACGGGAGAGTTAGGAGCCAGCTTCCGCTAGTTGGGATAGCAGTTAGAGGAAGGAGGTCCGCAACATGGCAGTGGAACGCCAGGTTAGCGCAGCCGACATCGAGTCTATAATAAGCAGACTCAGGGATGTTATTGCGGCCAGCGTTGTGGAGGATGAACGGGGGGAGATAGCCGAGATACATGTGCTCACAGGCTCGGACAGGTCTGCCAAACAAGTTGTGCGCGATGTCGAGTCGGCTGTAATGGCACGTTTAGGCATCGCAATAGACCATAAGAAAGTATCTGTAGCGCAAGTGGCGGGCAGTTCATCGCCCCGCTACGATCACTCAAGACTGAAGTTCACCGACGTATCAATATCCCTCAATGGAAGCAGGACGGAGGCCACGGTCCGTCTCACCAAGGACGGCATCATATGTTCTGGTTCCGCCAGCGGCACACCAACGCCGAATGGTCAAATGAAGCTCATTGCAAGTGCCACTCTTCGAGCAGTCGAGGATTTTGGGCAGGCGGAGTGCAGTTTCGTTTTAGAGGATGCAGTCGAAGCACAGATAGGTGGCCGCAGAGCCGCGGTTGTGCTGGTGAGTATGATTGCGAACCGTGGTGAAGATTTATTGACAGGAAGTGCACTAATCAAGCAGGATGTTTGGAAGGGCGTGGTGAATGCTACATTGGATGCGATAAACCGGCGTCTTTGTGTTGCTGAATAATTGGTTTGTGGTTTGATGACTGTAGAGGACAGTCAAACCATCAGACTAAACAGGTATATCGCTTCTTCAAATTTTTGAGCCAACGGCGATAGCGAGAAGGCAGTAAGCGAAAACTCAACCCGAGCGAAGCGGTTTTATCGCGGTCTGTTGAGCGATACAGACCAGCAAAGACCGAAAGGGGTTGAAAATCATGAGTCGCTTGTTCAAGGTTCTTTTGGGGCTGGCCGCTCTTGCAGCATCTGCTGGAGCACCCTGGACCATTCTTCCTCCAAGAGGATAATTGTGTGGTTCATTGCTGTTGAAAAAAACGATTGTGACTCTGCCCGCCGTTGGCTCAAGTAAATCCTGCATACATCAGTATTTCGTGCCATAATTACTAATAGACATATTGTCTACAAAATCACGATCTATCAGTACAGTACAACCATGAATAGTAATGAGCTGTGGCACAATCTGCTTCATCGACATAAATTAGCTCATATTCCCTTCTTTTTGGCGTATGGTGTCTATCTATGAGCAATCAGATGAGGTATTACATAGCAGTATGTGCGTCATTGTTCATAATGGCTGCCGCACTTACTGTTATTGTATATTACAAGACACCAATAATCGGAAACCCTTGGTCAGGTGTTGCATGGTTTTCTATTGCGATCGCTCTGGCAGAATTTTTGGCGGTGTATGTTGACCAGGAGAAGGGTTATATTGTTTCGCCAAGCTGCCCATTATTTTGGGCAGCAATATGTGTGCTTGGGCCATTTCCTGCAGTAATATGTGCCATTATAACTGGTCTTGCCGTTTCCCTGAGTAAACATATTTCCCATATTGTGATCGAGCGTATTGACGAAAAGAGCCTCTCACATTTTCTCAATAGCAAGCGCAAAATCCTACCTCGTTTGTTCATCAGGTTCTTGCATTCACTTATTTCCTATATGAAGGATTTGGCTGGTCAGCTTCGATCAAAGAATTCATTCTGGGCAGATATTGTAATGCATTTTCAGTTTATTAGCTGCCTGGTACTGTTTGTTGCTCCCGCTGGTTTGGCTTATTATTATGTCGGCGGACAAAACTTAACTGCCACAGGTTCTGATTTTTCAACTATTAATAATTTTCTATTGCCTTTTATTGCGCTCGTAACTGTGTCTGTTTTTACAGATGTATTTACAACAATACCTATAGTGGTCGCTGTAAACATACCTGACGGTAGAGCATCTTTCCGCGAGATAATTCTCAGTGCAAAATTAATAGCGGTGGAAATGTTCGTTCCGCTTGTCAAGCCCCAGCTTTTCCTGAGTGTCGTGGCTCTCTCTCTAGCCTATCTGTATGCCAATCTGCACCTGCTTGGTTTCCTGGTAGCTGCCACACCGGTGATAGCTCTGAGGGACTTTTTCAATCAGTGGGTAGCTGAGCGTGAGGCATACGTAGGCACAATCACGACCCTAGCGACCTACATGCAGCACTATCACCCGTACACCAGAGGACATCTGAAGCGTGTAGCCGACTTATCGGAGAGGCTTGCGCGGGAGCTGAATTTGCCCATTGAGAGCATACGGTTTATCGGCACAGCAGGCATGCTTCATGACATCGGCAAAATCGGTGTAAGCGAGGAGATTCTGGATAAGACCGGCAAGCTCACTGATGACGAGTGGCAGCAGATCAAGGAGCACCCAGTCAAGGGCGCCGAGATCATCAGCCATCTGGAGTTCCTGGACTCGATAGTGGACTGGATCAAGTATCACCACAAGTGGTATAACGGCAGCGGTTACCCGGTCACGAATGGAAATGGTTCATCAATCCCTCTTGAGGCGATGATAATAGCGACTGTGGATGCGTTTGACGCCATGACTGACGATCGCGAGCTGACTCTGGCATGGAAGTGTGACTCGTGCGGTTATGTGCCCGCTGATGGTCAGCGTCCCGACATATGCCCGGTCTGCGGCGCGCCCAAGCGCAGAACATATCGTGAACCGAAGACTCTGGATGCTGCGATTGACGAACTCAGGCGTGGTTCGGGCAGTCAGTTTGACCCGACGGTAGTGAAGGCATTTTTGACAATGATCGACCGGGACGGGGTGAAGACAAATGTCTAATATAAGTTTGACCCCCGGTGTATTGATATTTGTATTCATGTCGCTGAGCATATCGGTGCTGAGCCTGTATGTATCGCGTATTTTCCTGCCCAGGAAAATGAAGAGCGCTTATTTGAAATCGATCACGGTCCTTGCGGCTGCGGTTGAGACGCGGGATTCAGGTACGGTGGGCCATGCCCAGCGTGTTGCGCAGTTGACTGTTGCGATAGCCCGCAGACTGGGCATGCGCGGCAGGATACTCGAGCGCATCGAGTATGCCGCTTTATTGATGGACATAGGCAAAGCAAATGTACCGCAGGCGATCTTGAACAAAAAGGATCCGCTCACCGCCGAGGAGTGGGATATGGTCAAGAGTCACCCTGCCATGGGCGCTGAAATGGTAGCTGCGGTTCCGTTTCTAACAGACCTGGAGCGATACATCTTGCATCACCATGAGTATTGGGACGGTTCCGGCTACCCGGAAGGTCTACGGGGTGAAGACATACCTCTTCCGAGCAGGATTCTGGCAGTAGCATCGGACTATGACGCGATGATCTCTGAAAGGCCGTATCACCCGGTGCCGATGACCCGCGAGGAGGCTCTGGCTGAGATCAAGCGTCACAGCGGCACAAAATACGCACCCGACGTGGCCGAAGCGTTTGTTCAGATGCAGAGTGAGCGAGAATCGTCCATGAAGCTTCCGGCTTCATCACTGTAGATGGAAATGATCTGAATTGTAGTGTATTACTGTTGGACAGTGGGTCTGGACCCTCCGTCCTCAGCTGTTTTTGATGGAGTAGTAAATGAGAGTTCTACTTTTGCATCCGCCAACGGCGGGCAAGGTGGGCAATTACAGGACCGAGAGCCTTGGCATAGGATATATAGCATCTGTGTTAAGGGCAGATGGCCACGAAGTTGAAGTATTCGACGCTCATATGAGGTGCCTGAAGACGGGCGCAGTTATCAACGAGCTGCTTTCCAGAGAATATGATTGCCTTGGAATCACTGCCATGCACCAGCACAAGGACTCCGTTATGGAGACTGTGCGTGCCATCCGCAAAGCCAGACCAAGCCTGCCGATTATTTTAGGCGGCTATCTGCCGACACTTGCCACCGAGCTTTTTCTGAAGGCATGTCCTGAGATCAGCTTTATGGTGCGAGGTGAGGGCGAGAACGTTACCCGCGATGTTTTCGGCAGGATAGACAGGGGCGAGGACTGGCACGATGCGCCGGGCGTAGCGTTTCTTGATGGCGAGCGTGTTGTAGTCAATCAGCCTCCACCTCTGATAAAAGACCTGGACAGCCTGCCATTTCCAGCGCGCGATGCCCTTAAGCAGAAGCACCGTTCCGTGATGACCCAGGCTCTGATTGCGGGCAGCAGAGGGTGCTATAACAACTGTTCTTTTTGTTCTATCAATTCGTTTTATGCAGTTTCGGGCGGGCATGGTCCACGGTTTCGCAGCCCGGCCAATTTCGTCGATGAGATCGAGAGTGTGATCGAGGAGACAGGTCACCGTGACTTTGAGTTCATTGATGATGATTTTATAGGACCGGGAGAAAAAAGCCAGGCTCGTGTGGTTAAGATAGCCCAGGAGATAATAGACCGCGGCCTCAAGATCAAGTTCAACACAGAGGCTCGCGCCGATGAGATGAACGAGGAGACTCTAAAAATACTCAAGCGGGCTGGTCTGCTGTGTCTGTTTTTGGGGATCGAGTCCGGGGTGCAGCGCCAACTGGACACATATGGCAAACGCATCAGCGTCGAGCAGAACAGGCGAGCAATCGAGATATGCCATAATGCAGGCGTGCGAGTGGAACCGGGTTTCATCATGTTCGATCCATATGCCACCATCGACGAGATCCAGGAGAATATGAGGTTTATAAAAGAGACCGGGCTTTATCATGGTCCGGTGCCCATGTCGAAAGTCCTTCTCTATCATGGTGTGCCTCTGGTGGATAAGATTCGTGAAGACGGGCTGTTGGTTGAAGACGGATTGAACCTGGACTATCGTTTCAAAGACCCACAGACCGAACTCGCATGGAAAGTGGCCAGAATAGCAAGTATATTCAATAAGTTCATACACAATCTCCGGCTCCGCCTGGGCGGCAAGAACCCGCGTGATAAAGTTTCTGTTGATTGATCGTGTTCAAATTGTCGATCAGGTAACAACAACGGCAAGTCGTATAACGAACCCGTAGGGTCGAAGCATTTGCCCTGTACTTCGGGTAAATTACGCCGCAAATGCTTCGACCGCCGTCTATGAGTATATTGAAATCTGGAAGCAAAATCTGGGAGGGCGAGGCTCCCGCCGAGCCATATTTGCTTCCCACAACTTAACCACTTCACGATGCCCTAGCCCGTATTATGCGGGAAGCGCATAATACGGGTCTCCGAGAGCATTATTCACGTTCCTCGTGAATAATGCGGGCTAGATTTGACATAACAAGCTGGCACTGATAAACTACCCAAGGGCGTCCGAAAAATCGGTCGCCTTTCTTTCAGGTGAGGTAACCGGATGAAATTGGCTATTGCGGCGCTGCTATGGCTGGGGCCTGCACTGGTGTTGGTTTTTATGTCTATTCCGCTGATCTTAGGTAAGATACCGCCTAATAAGATGTATGGTCTCCGAGTAAAAAAGACACTTGAGAGCCCGGATATTTGGTATCCGGCAAACCAGTATGCCGGATGGGCGATGTTATGGGCTGGTGTGACAACGTTGATTATGACGACATTGCTGGCTTTCATACCGCAGGTGAGCATCGCGGTATACGGTATTGTATGTCTGGTTGTATTTGTGGCGGCTGTTGTTATTTCGGTAGTGCTCAGCTTTATAAACTTGAGCAGGTTGTAGTATGGACAAAGTCGAGCTTGTCTCTTACGCCAAAGTGAACCTCACTCTGGAGGTGTCGGGCAAACGTGCTGACGGCTATCATGAGATCGACAGCATCGTCCAGACTATAGACATCACGGACGACCTTATAATGACCAAGGCCGAGCCGGGCGTGATAAGTGTTACCTGTGATACGGCTGGTGTGCCTGAGGGAAGCGGCAACATCATATATGCAGCCTGCAAAGAATTTTTTACTCGATCAGGACTGCATGCGGGAGTCGAATGCCTGCTGCGGAAGCGTATACCCATGCAGGCGGGTCTCGGCGGCGGGAGCGGAAATGCTGCTGCGGCAGTAGCAGGGCTCAATCGGCTGTATGAATGTGGTCTTGAGGCGAAGGAGCTTGCGGAGATAGCTGCTGCTGCGGGCTCGGATGCGCCGTTGTTTATATACGGCGGCACGATCCGCATGCGAGGCAGGGGTGAGATAATCGATCCGCTGCCGGATGCTCCGCAGATGCATATAGTAGTGGTCAAGCCCGGAGTTGGCGTTTCGACTGCCTGGGCATATGCTGAACTGGACAAGTCGAATATCAGCAGATGCGAGTCGGCAAGTCAAAGGGCTGAGAGAGCGATTCGTGAATCCGATCGTGACGGCCTTATCGCAGGTATGTGCAATGACTTCGATCCAGTGGTCACTGCCGAATTTGACGAGGTGAGGCTGGCAAAGTCCAGGTTGATTGAGACGGGTGCTCAGAGGGCAATGCTCTCCGGGTCGGGATCGGCAGTTTTCGGAGTGTTCGACACCTACGATGCTGCACGGCAGGCAGCGATGGACCTTATGGGCGAGTTTGCGCAGGTGTTTTTGACGCGCACGGTTGGCAGGGACAAGTCATCTCTGATCTGGTAGTAATTATGAGTAAAATAGACGCGATAATACTGGCTGGAGCGCCTGCGGGCGAAGATTTGAACCCGACCGATCCTTCCAAGAGCCGTGCCATGGTCGATATTTGCGGCAAGAGCATGCTCGGCTGGATTGTCGATGCACTCAAGGCTTCGCCGTCAATCGGCAAAATAGCGGCTGTTGGCGATGTTGTCGCAGACGGTCTGGATATGGTTATCAAGCCCGGCGACAGTCTGGTGAGCAACATCAAGCTGGGTATAGATGCGCTCAAGTCCGAGGGCAGTGTGCTTATTGTGAGTTCGGATATCCCGCTCATCACTCCAGAGGGTATCGAAGACTTTCTGGAACGCGCTGTGAGGCTGAATGTGGATTTTGCGTTTCCGGTCTTGCCCAAGGCGCACTGCATCAAGCGATACCCCGAGCTTCGCCGAACATATCTAAAGACCGGTGATGGAGTGTTTACCGGCGGCAACCTTATGCTTGCAAGCCGACACTTTTTTGAGCACAGTTGGGATGCCATCGCCGGGGCATATGCCGCAAGGAAGCACGTTATCGACCTTGCCAGGATGATTGGGCTGGGAGTGCTGCTGAGGGTCATCATTGCCCAGATGATCCCGCAGGTATTGAGAATATCTATGCTTGAGAAGGCAGTCTCTCGAATGCTCGATGCGAAGGTAGCCGCTGTTGTCAGCGCATATCCCGAGATCGGCGAGGATGTGGATAAGCCCTCCGATCTGGAAGTAGTGAGAAGAATTTTAGGTAGTTGATATGGATAAGAATTACTCGGTCCTTAACAAAATAAACACCCCGGCTGATCTTAAGGGGCTTAACGACATACAGCGAAAGCAGCTTGCCGATGAGATCAGGGCGACCGTAATCGATACGGTTTCCAAGACCGGTGGTCACCTTGCCTCCAACCTGGGTGTGGTCGAGCTGACTATTGCTCTGCACAGTGTGTTCAACTCACCCGCCGACAAGATGATCTGGGATGTCAGCCATCAGAGCTATGCACACAAACTGCTCACAGGCAGGCGTGAGGCTTTCTCGACCCTGCGCCAGGGTGGAGGACTCTCGGGCTTCACCAAGCGCGAAGAGAGTGAGTATGACCCTATGGGCGCGGGTCATGCCAGCACCTCTATCTCGGCTGCTCTGGGTCTGGCCAAGGCGCGTGATCTGCGCGGAAGCAGTGAGCATGTGATCGCAATTACAGGTGATGGTGCATTGACCGGCGGCCTTGCTCTGGAGGGTATGAACAACGCCGAGCAGCTCAAGACGGACGTGATAGTCGTACTAAACGACAATAAGATGTCTATCTCCGAAAACGTCGGCGCTATGGCGCTACACCTGAGCAAACTGCGGATGGCCGAGCTATATAAGAGGGTCGAGACACGCGCCAAGGAAGTTGTCGGCAAGATGCCCGCCGGCAAGACTCTTACACGCACCGCCGAGGGCTTGAGCCACGGCGTGACACGTCTCCTCGGTTCCAAAACAGGAGTCCTTTTTGAAGAGATGGGCTTTACATACCTCGGCCCGATTGACGGTCACAATACCGAGGTTTTGATGGACGTCTTTGAGAATGCCAAACGTCTCAAGGGTCCGCTGCTGATCCATGTGGTGACCCAAAAGGGCAAGGGCTATGAGTTTGCCGAAAACAACGCCCGCGTATTCCATGGCATCTCAGGTTTTGACGTGGCCGACGGCAACATAGAGCGCGCCGCAGGCAACATCAGCTATACAAAGGTTTTTTCTGAGACTCTGGTCGAGATGGCTGGTCGAGACGATAAGATAGTCGCGATCACAGCTGCCATGCCCGACGGCACCGGCCTTGCCAAATTTGCTGAAGCATACCCGGACAGGTTTTTCGATGTCGGCATCGCGGAGGAGCATGCGGTCACCTTTGCGGCAGGCCTTGCCGCAGGCGGGCTGCACCCGGTGGTAGCTTTCTACTCAACATTCCTGCAGAGGGCGTACGACCAGGTCATACACGATGTCTGCCTGCAGAACCTGCCCGTCACATTTGCGATTGACCGGGCTGGCTTGGTGGGTGAAGATGGTCCGACCCATCATGGCGTCTTCGACCTCTCTTACATGAGGCATATCCCGCACATGGTAGTGGCAGCTCCCAAGGACACGATGGAGCTTCGCGATCTCATGGCCACGGCTATCACTCATGACGGTCCGATGGCTGTGCGATACCCGCGCGGCGGTGGACCAAGCGTTT
Organism: bacterium; assembly: GCA_021371935.1. Classification (NCBI taxonomy): domain Bacteria; species bacterium. Next base: position 40,632 of record JAJFVF010000021.1, on the reverse strand, counting down.
ATGAACCGGGCGAGCCTCAGATTCTCTCGATAGGCAAGGGTGAGAAGCTCACTGACGGTGACGACCTCGCGATAATAGCTGTTGGCTCGACAGTCTATCCGTCACTCGAAGCAGCCGGGATTCTGGATAAGCAGGGCTTGAGCGTTGAGGTTATCAACGCGCGGTTTGTCAAACCCCTCGATGAGCAGTTGATCCTGAGCGTATTCGAGCGCGGGCTGCCTGTGCTGGTGATAGAAGATAACACCATAGTCGGCGGTTTCGGTTCAGCCATACTCGAACTGGCCTCATCCAAAGGCTATCCGCTCAACACCGTCCGCAGGATCGGCGTACCGGATGCCTTTATCGAGCACGACAGCCCGGAAGTCCTGCATGAAATGCTTGGTCTGGCTGCAGACAAGATTGCGGAGACAGCCAGAAGGCTGCTCAAAGTCAAGAGCCTCGTATAGTTGACGTGTACCCTTTTTGGCTGACACCTTGTTAGCTAGTGTTATCATAGTTGATGAGGTGAAAGATGAAACGACGAAAATACACAAACGAGTTCAAACTGGCAGCAGTGAAGATGGCCGAGCGAGGCGACGTTTCAGTAGCGCAGTTATCGCGAGACCTCGGGATTTGCGAGACGGTGTTATACAAGTGATTCGCAAGTTCGGAAAGAACTCAAACGGCTTGCGTACGACCCCAGATGAGCACGATGAACTGATTTAGCTGCGTCGCGAGCTCAGACGCGTTACAGAGGAGCGTGATATACTAAAAAGGCAGCTGCGTACTTCGCGAAAGAGCAGTGTGAAGTACGATTTATTGCTGCTCATAGAGTCGAGTTCCGACCTAGATCGATGTGCTGGGTGCTTAAAGTCTCTGCCAGCGGGTTCCACAAGTGGCGAAACCGTCCGAAAAGCTCTCGTGATGCTGAAAACAACCGGCTCGCCGAGAAGATCAAAGAGGTCTTCAAGGCAAGCGGGGAGAGTTACGGCTCTCGACGAATGTGCATCAGCTGATAGCTGACGGCGGGACTTGTTCCAGATGGCGTGTTGCCAGACTGATGAAGAAACACGGGATTCGTCCTAAGACGAAGCGCAAGTTCAAGGTGACGACACAATCTGCCGGTGGCGGATAACCTGCTGAATCGTCAGTTTATCTGTGCTGATCCTAACCGAGTGTGGGTGAGTGATATCACCTACATCTGGACAAGTGAGGGCTGGCTGTATCTGGCTGTGGTGCTGGATGCGCTGAATCTGGCTGTGAAGCGGCGATCTCCGGGCGCAGGCCTGATTCATCACTCGGATGGGGCCTGCCAGTATGCGTCTTGGGACTATAAGAAAGCCCTTGAGGGTTATGAAATGCTTCACTCGATGAGCCGCAAGGGTGACTTCTGGGACAATGTTGTTGCCGAGAGCTGCTTCGGCACTGTGCATAAACGGCTATATCGGACTCGCGACGAGGCAAGAATGGATATTTTTGAGTATATCGAGAAGTTCTATAACAGGATCAGGCTGCACTCGGCATTGGGTTACAAATCTCCGGTAGACTTCGAGGCCGCAGCACAAGCAAAAGCTGCCTAACAAAGTGCCCGTACAAACGGGGACAGGTCAAATTTGCTGGCTCCCCTGGCAGGACTCATATCGAACTTTTTGCATGGGCAACAAACTTTGAAAGGATTTATCGAGACAGTTAGATCATTGCATCGCGATTGACCCTGACATATGACTCGTGTATGGGTCAGCTTGATCTATTACGCAGTAGTCCTGATACTGCCCTTCTTGATTAACAACTGTCGAGTAGCTTTGACCAGGGCTCAAGTATGGGCTTTCGAACTTACCGTCCGTATCAGGAGTTCCGCTCAGTGTGAACGTGCAGGTCGTTTCCGGAGTATCTGAAAGGTAGAATGTATATTCACCCACCCTCGAAAAATAGCACCCATCGACATAACATTTCAGAATATCCTTGCAAAATATCTGAGTGCCGGTTTCATCGATAATATGTAGTTCAACAGTTTTACTACTCAAGTTCGACCACAAGACTGCGCGTGTGCTTATATAGAGATTTTTAGTAGTCGGAGTAAACGAGCCGTCCTCTGCGATTGTAAAATCTGGTAGAGGAGGAGGCAATGCACATTCGTCCGTCGACGGCGATGGGACCAATATTCCGCCGCTTACGATCTTCACTGTGCGCGATGTATTGTTTGTCCAAGTGACACTGCCGCCCCTTGCAAGCGAGAAGTCTCTTGGTGAAAGGCCTGATGCAGTGATGCTTACGGATGCGTCGCTGACAACTATGCTGCCACCGGAACCTCCACAACCAACTATTGTTGCAACTCCCACAATTCCTATAAGTAGTGACACGCAAATCCGCATTAGTGCTCGGACTAATTGCTTCAATCGCCTTTGTCTCCCATCTTAAAATACATATACTATTCTCAATGGTCGGACGCTATTTTCTCTCCACAAGTTCCATCAGATAGCCTGTGATGTCTGCATTCTGTAACGTAGACTTCAAATATCGAAATCTAGTAGACGTAGTTGATAAGTGTGGAGAGTTTGTTTTCAGATAGCATTTTCTGGTACACATCTAATAGTTATCTCAAACACATATTCGGTGTTGTGTCCCCAAAATTCTCCTGATTCTCTCCATATCCCATATGCTTAGTGTATGCAATGGCCATTGTTATGCTTCTTTTCTTGAAATAGCCAGTAAATGCGTTGACAATCCCATAATGCTTTCGTCTTTTTCGCACATTCGCACAACACGCATAACGCTTTCCCGTTTTGTTTCGTCTTTCCATACTTCGTCCAAATCAGGCACAAGCCATGCCGGGCCGATTATGCCGCGTACATCCGTTCCGATAAATCCTGCCGCCTCGATCTCCATTTTCAGCTCATCAGGCAGATGAAAATATGATCTACCCATACCATTATAGCTTGATGACGGATTTTTGATATGCTGTCCTGTTTTAATTTCGTGTTCTATCATGTTAAAAAATCCATGTTCATCAAGAAGATGGTGTTTTGTGCCATACGTCGTTACCGCCCAAAGTGTGGTTGCATAACGGCTAATCGCCGCCGTATACAACAACCCACCCGGTTTCAATAGACGGCGGCACTCGTTGAGCGCGAGTTGCCTCTCGCCGTAATCGACGATATGGTATAATGGACCGAAAAACAAAACCGCATCGGCGCTTTCGTCAGGACGGTTGATACTCCGCGCATCGGCAACCTCCATCGTTTTCAGATTCGCCGAATATTCTTTTGATAATTCCTTTGACATTTCTATATTCTTTTCTGATATGTCGTACAAGTAAGCTTCGTACCCCAATGACGCCAGCCAGAAAGAATACTCACCGTACCCGCCGCCGATGTCGTATATTACGGCAGAAGGCAGTGGCAGCGTCTGTTTTAGGATTTCTTTTGTGCGCTCAAATTCGATCAACCCCAAGTTGGTGTGTAACCGGCCTTTTTCGATTCCAGCGTTATATTTAGCCAGTACGTCTTTGTCAATGCTCTTCATGGTATTCCTCCGTTTTATATCCGGCTAAGCCAAGCTCGAGATGAAGCTCTGCAAATTTATTTTAATTATATCGATCTATTCGTTAGAAATGGTATTTTTCAATCGGATGTAGCGATGCAGCCCGGTCGTGACGGGTAACCGGATCGTTTTTGTGAAGACCAGCCGCTTTGGCAATATCATTGGTTCTGTAAGTTTGCATTTCAAGAGCAGCCCTCATTACCAAATTATACAGTTGCTCTACCGCAAGCTGCAACATTCTCTCTTGTTGTGTAGTGAGTGCAGCTAGCCCGGATTATGCGCTTACCGCATAATCCGGGTCTCTGAGAGCATTATTCACGAGGAACGTGAATAATGTGGGCTAGTGAGGTTTCTTTTTGCCGGAGAGAATCTGGGGATTCGTGGAGATTCTTCCAGGGGAATGACCAGATGCTCAATTCAGAGTTATAGACAGCCAACATCTTTGCAGAGAACCAATTTGAGCTCACAGATACGCAAAAACCGCCAGATATGTCTCCGGCGGCTGGTTAACTTCGTGCTATTGTAACGAGAAAGCAGGAGTGACCCCCTGGCTGGACTCATTTAGAACTTTTCTGGCTCAGGTATATAATCAACTTGATAATTACTGCCTAAACGCCAACTATCTCAATTTTGGTTTCGAAGTCTTTTGAATAGATTCATCAGGCGAGTAAGTGTGGGCGTTGGATGAATGTAATGTATAACTGCTTCTTCGAAGTCTGCCAGGCTTAAGCTGGGGCCTGGCTGCTGTTTTGTGGCTGCATCCACTTTGCCATATTCCCTTACAAGAAACGCCAGCAGTGTTTCGTTAACTTCCCTCCAACTACGGGCTTGTCTAGCTAGACGCATAAATGCGGAAGAAAAGTGCGGTGACAGCTGGAATTTTCCTGCTTCCTCCGCAACGTAACCGCCAGTTGTAAGTTTCGCTAGACCCAGGCCGAACTCTTCGAAAGTGAAGACTGCATGCATTATTGCGTCTCCGGCAGCGATTATTTTTTCAATCGTCGCAGGTTGTTTTCTGGCAGCCATTGCTATTGCCTGCAAAAGCCAGGCATCCGTCCAAGTGAAATGTATTTCTTTGTGGGAATCACCGTTATTCACAACTTATATCTCCAAGAATGCAGCATGCCGCATCTGCTAGTAATATCAAAACGCCTGCCCTGTGCCTGCTACTTCTGATCTTCAAGGCACATTTGTTGCGAAAACAGCTGCATATTTCATCTGAGACACAGAGCTCTTGTCAATAGGTGTGTAAATAGATTGCATCAAGTGGTCTCCTTTCCCGGCCTTTACCGACCGGGCTCTTTCATCAGAGAAAGGATACCACCGCCTTCTCAAATCAGCAATTTACACACCTTTTGATTGTAGCTCGAGACACATAAACAAAAAAGCAGAGCAATTATATAATTGCTCTGCTTCCAATACTCAATATCAAATTTCAAATCCAAAATGTGTTGGCTCCACTGGCTGGACTCGAACCATACCACACCGTCATATGCCACTTTATTTTCCGAAACTGGCCAGCCTCCAGTAGCTAGCCTCGATGCCGAAGCAACATTCACGTCTACTCCCTCTTAGAATGCGACAATATCGTATTTGTTGCATATCAGGATAAGCCGTATCCGCGAACCTGCCGACATCTATAACTGATATATGTTGATCCACTGAATGTATAGTAGTCCCTGCCTCACTCGGCATGCAGCACTTGACTGTGACCCTGCTGCTGTCACCTATCACAAAATGAATCGATGTCGGCACTGTGCTTTAGCGCGCATTATTCACGAGAAACGTGAATGATGCGCGGCCCGGACCCGAAATATGCTCGACAAGCATAATTCGGGTTAGGTCTCACAATATCATCATTCATGCTCTATGCGGCCGGTCAATTGAGCTTACCACCCTCATGACATGCTCCAAATCCGCCAAAATGAAGCATGGAACCCAAGCAATTTACGCCATGTAAATTGTACGTCTTGGTCTGAATTTCGTATATTCAGAATACATATCTCTAATACAAGTTCAATGACGTGATTTACTTAGGAACCGGCAGTCTCGCAAAAGACGTATTGACTCTGGTATAATATTACATTAGAGTTTTTGTGGGGCAAAGGTTTCTAACCTCTTACTTCTTTCTGGGGAGGCATGTTTCGATCATGCTGGGACTAAAGCGGCGCAAGAGACAGGAAGGCTGGGCGATGGATGTCGATCCGAACGACGAGCGTCAGAATGTCGGATGTCTTCAGCGCATATCGGATAACAACAAACTCTGGGTAGGTAGTTTAATTACCGTCTGCTTACTGGCGATTATTCTTGTTTGGACGTCTTCAAGAGGTGTGCAGCCGCCGCAGGAGTATGGCGGCCAGCCGGGTTACAGCGGCAAGGGTACTTATAATGATTCCGACCACACCAAATTCGCCGTTAGTTTTGCCAAGAGCAAGTCATACGGCACGGCCATCGACACAGCTCAGTTTGTCGACCAGGAGCATTTTGAGATAATAGTGAGCCAGGGTGTGAGCGCCGATGAGATCGACTACGCCGCCAGAATGGCTGCTCAGATCATCTTGGAGAAGTTCCGCCAGAGAGTCATCGTCGAGGTATATGATGAGGATGCGGCGGGCAAGCATTTTTTGGCGAACACGCTCTGGAATGAAGAGAAGTTGGGCTATGTAGTTAAATTCAACAAATCCAGGTTCGGCACGCGATAATCTCAGGATGAGTTTTAGCGCCTCCGGGTATAATAGCGGCAGACCGCTATTACTCGGAGGTGTTTTTATGTACCGTATTTACATTTGTGCAGTTGTGACAATGCTGCTGCTGCCTGCGATTGCTGCTGCGGATGCGACAGGCATAGTGGTAACCGGCTCGGGCGAGGTCAAGGCTCAACCTGACATTGCTTACGTGACACTCGGTGTGAATACTCAGTCCGGCGATGCTGCAAAGGCTGCAAAGGATAATGCCGGGATAACGAACGCTGTAATCGCCGCGGTTATGAAAGCGGGGATTGCCAAGGACGATATTGAGACCGCCGACTATTCCGTCAATCCTATTATGGACTACAAAAAATCGCCGCCTATGACTGTGGGCTACAACGTGTCCAATCGGGTACGCCTTACGATCAGAGACATGACGCAAGTAGGCTCAATAATCGATATCGGCGTCAAAGCAGGTGCGAACAATGTTCAGGGCATCGACTTTTCAATCGAGGATGATACCACGCTTTGCCGTCAAGCTTTGTCGAATGCGGTAGCTCAGGCTAAGTCCAAGGCGAATTCGATGGCCGAGGCAGCGGGTGTGAAACTTGGCAGGCTCATCTCCATGTCAGAGGCCGGAGGCTACACCCCCAGACCGATGCTGGCAGGCTTGGCCAAGTCCGAGGCAGCGCCGACCCCTGTCATACCCGGCGAACTGACTGTTACCGCATCCGTCACCATGGTCTACGCGATATTGTAGTGGCTTCCGACCGTATATCGACCAGATTCGTCCATTTTGGCGCACACAGCCTTGAATGTGATACAATGGGGCGAAAATACGGATTCAGGTGATGCAATGAGAGTAGGGATCGTGGGGCTGCCGTCGTCCGGCAAGACCACTTTATTTAAGGCTCTGACGAGGGGCACGGTAAAGATCGAGGAGAGCTACGGTCAGTCGGCAAAACCCAATATCGGTGTGGTGAGCGTTCCGGACAGCCGCGTGGACTATTTCGTCGAGGAATATCATCCCAAAAAGATAACATACGCAAGCATTGAGTTTATAGATGGCGCAGCAAAGATAGCGACTGACCAGGGCAGGACCAAGTTCGGTTCGGATTTCTTTGCGGATGTGCGTCAGGTGGATGCTCTTGTGCATGTGGTGCGTGGCTTCACCGGATCTGTTGGCGAGGAAGCGAGTCCTGTGGCCGATCTTCAAAATCTGCAGAATGAACTTATGCTTGCCGATCTGCAGCTTGTTGAAAACCGCATCCCGCGCGTGGAGAAACAGCTTCATGGGGTCAAGAAGGGTGCAGCAACCCCTGCGACCATGGAGATGGACCTGCTCGAACGCATCAAGTCGGCCTTGGAGGAGGGCAAATCTCTCAAGGCACTGGATTTCACCTCCGAGGAAGAGAAGACGATTCGCGGCTACGACTTTCTCACCCTGAAGCAGATGATCGCGGTGCTCAATATTGCGGAGGATCAGATCGGCTCGACTGACGATCAGATACTTGCGTTCCGAAAGGCATGTGAAGAGGCTGGAGTGCCCGTGATCGAGCTGTGTGCGCAGGTCGAGATGGAGGTCTCGCAGTTGAGCGATGAAGAAGAGACCGAGTTTTTGCAGTCAATGGGTATCGAGGAGCCTGCCAGAAATGTTCTGATACGGGCTTGCTATAAGGCTCTGGGTCTGATATCATTTCTTACCGCCGGTGAGCCTGAGGTGCGCGCCTGGACAATCCATGCGGGCGATAAAGCGGTTGATGCTGCCGGGACGATCCACTCTGATATCGCTCGGGGTTTTATCCGTGCCGAGATAGCCAATTTTGAGGATGTAAAAGCGGCAGGTGGCTGGGACGCCGCCAAGCAAAAGGGCATAGTCTCTCTCCAGGGCAAGGACTATGTCGTTCAGGACGGCGATGTGATGTATATACGTTTCAAGGTTTGATCGTATGACTGCAGTGGGTGGCGAGGCTCCCGCTGAGCTTTGTTTGTTTTCATAAAACAAGACTGTGGGAGGGCGAGGCTCCTGCCGAGCCATATATTCGGTAATCCGACCTTACTTGTAAGATAGTTGATCGGTATGATATAATTGCTCAAGCTAGGGGGTATAGTAAACGAATGAAACGCACATACCAACCCAAGTGCCGAGCGCGCAAGCGTGAGCATGGTTTTATGTCACGCATGTCTTCGCGCAACGGGCGAAGGGTATTAAAATCAAGGCGCGCAAAAGGCCGCTGGGAACTTACTGTATAATGATGCGCGGTGGCGCGCCCTTATGGTTGGGGCGCGCGGTCGCCCAAAGCGGCGAGGCAGATTAATGTTACCCTCGGCGTGGCGATTGCGGCTAAAGTCGCAGTTTGCGAAAGTGTATTCAAAAGGGAGGTCCGCTGCAACGGACCTCATTGTAGTGTACACGCTTGTCAATAACGAATCGATAACGCGTGTGGGTTTTTCTGTGAGCAAGAAACTTGGTGGCGCTGTCAAACGCAACCGGGTAAAAAGGCTCTTAAGGGAGACAGTCAGGCTGAGGCTTGCGGATATCGCCGATGGATACGATGTTGTGATTGTGGCGCGGCGAAGGGCTGCTGAGGCGGCACTGGCCGAGTTTGAAGTGTCTGTCGACAGGCTTTTTCGGAAGCTGGGTATTCTGAAGTGATTAGAAAGATAATCCTACTGCTTATAAGGGGTGTTTACCAACAGGCTTCAAGGCGATTATGGCCACGGACCTGCAGATATTTGCCGACCTGTTCCGAGTATACGGCTCAGGCGATAGAAAAATATGGCTGCCTTAAGGGCATCTGGATGGGAATCTGCAGGATATGCCGCTGTCACCCATGGTCTGACGGGGGCTATGACCCGGTCAAGTAGTCATCTACCTGTTCAATGCAAACTATGAGACTTCTGAAGAAATCACTCGCATCAATATTTATCCTCCTGATTGCTTTCGGCGCGGCGAATGTGAGCTTTGCCTCCAAGGCGGATGTACTCTTCGCTAAGGCAGAGAAAACGATTGCGGCTGCAGAGAAATCGACACGCACTTCTGATAAGAATGACAATTATCAGAATGCGATCCGCAGCCTCAATGACATAGCTGGTGATAAGAAATATTCCGGCATGCCGGAGGGTGCGAAGGCTCTCTATGAGATGGCTATGATTTATGGGACTGCCGACAAGCGTACGAAGACCTATAATCTGAACACATCCGTAGAGACTTTCAAGAGGCTGATAAACAATTATGACCGGCCAAAATCGGAATTGCTCAATGACATGGAAGAGCCCGAGGCCAAGCAGGTTCTTGATTATGTAGCCGACGCGAAGAAGATGCGTCTAAAGTTTGCGAAAGAGCTTGACAAGCATAACTCCACTGGAATCTTGTACAAGATTATCGATTTCTTTGTGGCCCTGACTGGTCGTGTGCCGTCATTCAGCTACTGGTTTGCGATAGTCCTGATAACGATCATCATCAAGATTCTGATCACGCCGCTCACCAAGGCGCAATTCAAGAGTATGAAAGAGATGCAAAAGATTGCGCCTCTTGTTAAGCAGCTTCAAGAGAAATATAAGGGCGATCAGAAGACACTCGGCGAAAAGACGATGGACTTGTATAAAGAGCATGGCGTCAATCCATTTGCAAGCTGTCTGCCGCTGCTGATTCAGCTTCCGATACTGATGATGCTCTTTTATATGATAAATGCCTACAAGTTCCAGTTTGAGCAGGCGTCATTTTTCTGGATTGGGAGCAAGCTATCGCATTTGTGGGGACAGACTCTGCCGATTGGTCCGGTGGGGGGCAAAGTATGGTTTACCGCCGGAAACCTGGCCGAAGCCGACCTGATATTGGTGGTGCTCTATCTGTTCAGCATGTATATATCGACGAAAATGTCCGCAGTCGACCCGACGCAGGCAGAGCAGCAGAAGATGATGTCGATAATGATGCCGCTTATGTTTGCGTTTATCTTTGCTGGTTATCCCGCTGCATTTTTGCTTTACTGGCTGGTGCTAAACATTTTGCAGACTGGGCAGCAGTATCTGATACTGCATGCTCCAGAACCGCCCGCCGAGGGTGCTGGGGCACCTGGCGAGCCGAGCGCGCCTGCTCCTACCGATACGACAGACAGGGCATCACGTTCCAGGCGCAGACGGAGAAGATAACCGTTTGGTCAGATAGTCTGATAGTTTCTAGTTTCATGGTTCGTAAATGTATATAACGGAGTTGGGCGTTATAGCCCCAATACCTAAGCTCCCAACACCTATAACCTGATATGGAGGCGTCAATTGAGTACAGTTGAGGCTAGTGGAAGAACAATAGAAGAGGCCGTGACGACAGCCGCCCAGCAGTTGGGCGTGAGTGTTGACGGTGTTGAGTATGAGATAGTGGAGGAGGGCACCAAGGGTTTTCTCGGCCTGGGTCAGATGCCGACCACGATCAAAGCGCGGGTTAAAGAGGGTTACACGCCCAGTACTGCGTCTGTTGAAATAGCTGAAGAGGTGCCGGTGGAAGTGTTGTCGGACGAAGAGCCGGCTGGTTTTTCAGGTGAGGGCGATGTCTATGTGGACGAGACGCTGCGCATAGTCGGTGACGTGCTCAAGGCGATGAAGGTCAATGCCAAACCGGTCTTGAAGTCCGCGGATGACGAAGAAGTCGTGATAAACATAGCAGGTGACGACGTCGCGATCCTGATAGGCAAGCATGGTCAGACTCTCGACGCGCTGCAGTACATTGTCGGTCTTGCCGTCGCCAAGTATTCCGATTCGCGCCGAAGATTGATTCTAGATGCTGAAAACTACCGTGCTCGCCACCAGGAAATAATCGAGGCCAAGGCTCGCGAGTATGCCGATGCAGTCAGAGCCGAGGGCAGGGAAGCTGTGTTGGACCCGCAGAATCCTCGCGACCGCAGGATCGTGCACATGACTTTGGCGGACGACCCGGATGTATATACTTACAGCGAGGGCGAAGGCGACTATCGCCACGTTGTGATTTCACCAAAGAAATAGCAGTCGGCGGTCTGCAGGACCGTCGGCTATGCCGGCGCTGCGCCGACTGCCGACAAAATCATGCAATTTACTGATACTATTGCCGCAATAGCCACTGCTATAGGGTCCGCAGGTATAGGTGTGATACGCATAAGCGGACCCGAGGCGTTCGTCTCGGCTTCGCGCATATTTAGCTCCGGCGACAAAGATATAGCGAAACTGCCCACACATACCGCCCACCATGGCGCTCTGATCGACCCCAAGACCGGAAGCGCGATAGACGATGTGGTCCTCACGATATTTCGCACGCCCGCAAGCTATACAGGTGAGGATGTCGTCGAGATATCCTGCCATGGCGGGATCGCGATATTGAAGCATGCTCTCTCTGCGGTATTGGATGCGGGTGCGAGACTTGCCGAACCAGGTGAGTTTACCAAGCGGGCATTCCTCAATGGCAAGATGGATCTGGCACAGGCTGAGGCGGTCAATGACCTGATCCGTGCCCGGACGGATGATGCGCGCAAAATGGCCCTGCGCCAACTGGACGGAGCGCTCTCGAAGCGGGTGGGGGATATCAATGCACGCATATTGGGTGTGATTGCCGCCATAGAGGCTGCCATAGACTTCCCCGACGATGTTCCCGAGCCTGAAACGGGCTGGATCATGTCCGGACTCGAATCAGCGCGGGATGATGTCGATGATTTGCTAAAGTCATTCGGCAGTGGGCGTGTCTATAGAGAGGGCATGAGGCTGGTTATTGCGGGTCGAGTGAATGTGGGCAAGTCGAGCTTGCTCAATGCTCTGCTGCGGCATGCGCGCGCGATAGTGACCCCTATTCCCGGCACCACTCGCGACGTGATCGAAGAGAGCCTGGAAATCCACGGCATCCCGATTGTCGCAATGGACACTGCGGGGCTGAGAGTGACGGATGACCCGGTGGAAAAGATAGGTGTCGAGCGGTCCAGGGAGTCGATCTTGTCGGCTGATCTGGTTTTGATGGTGTTGGATGCGACAGGCGATCTTGATGTTACTCTGCCTAAAGAGTGCGAGGGCAAACCCGCGATAGTGGTGGTCAACAAAGTCGATCTCATGCCTGAGAGCGAATGCGGGAAATTATCTGTAGACAGCCCGATGCCCATAGTCATGACGAGTGCATCGACCAGTCAAGGGATCGACGAGTTGGAAGAAAAGATTGCTGATATTGCAGTCTCATCAATATCGAGCGAAAGTGTGCTGGTCAGCAATGTCCGTCACCAGCGCTCACTTATTTCTGCCCATGAGAGCATCAAGAACGCCATTGCGACGCTGAAAGGTGGCCAACCAATTGACCTGCTGAGTGTGGACCTTACATCAGCGCGAAGCAGCCTTGGCCTCATCACAGGTGAAACCGCAAGTGAAGACCTGCTCGACAGGATATTTTCAGAGTTCTGCATAGGCAAGTGAAGGCTGAGTAACAAAGGATGCATCGCTATGTTCGGGCGCGATATCTGATCGCGACCGAAAGAGAATCTCGCGATTTCAAATCGCAAATTACTTCCGCACCTCTGCAATTCAAATCAAACCAGCGCCTGCCCGAGATTCTCCATTTCAGACTCGCTGAGTTTTTGGCCATCTTTGCTGGTGATGTAGAAGACATCACGCGCCTCATGCCCCCATGTTGCCACTCGCGCGGAATGTATGTCGAACCCCAACTCTGAGATTTTCCGCGTCAGATAGTGCAATATCCCATGCGCATCGATTGCCCGGACCTCAATCACGCTCTCATGGTCAGAGAGATTATCGAGCACGCTCATCGTCAGCTTTTCGGACTTCTCGAACCGTTTCTTGCCCCAGCGGCTCAGCAGTTCGTCAACGCTCACCTGACCCGTAAGCACGCTTGTCAACTCGCCTTCAAGCTGCCACTTTTTCATCTGAGTTAGCTGGCGTCCCTCGAAGTCGATGAAGAGAATGTCGATTGCGATATGGTCGGTCGAGTGGCGGGTGAATATCTGCGCCGCATGAATGTCTATGTGCATTGCGTCGAGAGTCCCTGCAATCTCGCTCAAAAGTCCCTTTTTGTCTTTTGTTACCACCGTCAGCAGCGTAAACTGGCCGGTCCGGTCATCCCTGACCTCTATAGCGGGTGAGCCATCACGTGCATTGCGCACATAACCGATATGGGCCGCAAGCTCATCAGGCGGAGTGTTGAGCAGATAGCTGGCGGGCATGGATGCGCAGTGTTCGTCTACCTCATCAAGCGGCAGGTTTGCAAGGGAGAGTTCTCTGCGTACTCTACGTTTGTGTCTGTCCAGGTCCGGTGTGGCAGATTCGGGTGAGCGCAGAGCCGCCATTGCGCGCTCATGAAGTTCCATCAAAAACCGCACTTGGACCTGGCTCCAATTGCGTGTTCCGACCGCTCTATTATCTGCCACAGTCAGCAGAAAGAGCATATCCAGCAGTTGTGTATCTTTGACGACCGCGACGAAGTCTCTGATCGTGCGTTTCTGGTGCAGGTCGCGAAGCCTGGCGGTCTCAGCCATCCTCAGATGATTCTTGACCAGAAATTCGACGATTGCCTGCGACTGTTCGGGCATGCCGAGCGCGGCAGCAGCTTTACGTGCGACCGATGCGCCGACTTTTGCATGGTCTCCTTTTGAGTTGGCTTTTCCAACGTCATGAAGCAGCGCAGCCAGGTACAACACCTCCAGCTTCTGGACGCGGGAGAACACATCCGAAAACATCTCGTCGGAGTCTGTAAAGAGCGCATCCAGCTGCTCGACAGTCCGCAGAGAGTGCTCCCCGACGGTGTATTTATGTGCTGCATCACCCGGAACGATGGTCATCAAATTTTTGAATGATGGAACGACGGCTTCCAATACGTTAAGTTCTGCCATGGAACGTAGTACTGCCCCGGCTCCCGGAGAGGATATGACATCGATAAAGCTGCGGAGGGCTTCCGTGCCGGACTTGCGGCCATTGGTGCTGCCGGTTATCAGGTCACTCGTTTCACGATGGATGCGCAGGTCATATGTGCGTGAATGTTGAAAGACTCTCAGCAGTGCGGCAGGCTCACGGGTCAACAGGCTACGGTCGAGAATTCGCAGCATCCCCGCGTGAGCGAACATCCCCGGTTCAATTTCCAGCTGTTGTTCGAGGCATGCCTGCGCGACTTTATGATAGACATGCCATATCTTTTGCACATGACCATAGAATGCCGCCAGGAATTTGTTCGGTGTTGGGTCATTATCGCTGCAGCAGCCCATCTTCTGAGAGATTTCCAGATGTCTGCCCGCACTGAGCACATCCATCCCACGTTCCGTGAGTAGATGGAGATTGTTACGAGTCTTGGCCAGGAATTCGGTTGCTCCAAGCACGTCTTCGATATCGCCGTCGGAGACGATCCCTCTGGACCTTAACCCATCCCACACGTCCGTCCCGGCAAGATCGAATGCCACCTGCGCAATCCAGCGAGCCGCATGCAAATCACGCAGGCCGCCGCGGCCTTCCTTGATGTTCGGCTCCACAAGGTATGGTGTGTTGGCCGATGATCCTGAACTGTGCCTGGCGTTTATATGTCCGATCACGAATGCTGCTGGGGTGATTGCTCTGCGCAGTGCCGACTCGAATGCATTGAAGAGCGCCTTATTGCCGGATATCCATCTTGCGTCGAGCAGAGCTGTCTCTGTCTCCAAAGGCAGGTTTTCAACGTCGTCAACCCGCCTGTATGAGTATCCGACCTTGAGCTGCGCATGTTCGAGCACATCCATCAATATCCTAAATGCGCGCTTAACGACCAGGTCTATCTCATCGTCATCGCCAGTGCCTGCGATGAACGTGACATCGACGTCCGAGAACGGCGACATCTCTCTTCGCCCATAGCCGCCGACCGCTGCTATAGCGATTTCACGCAGAGCTTTTTTCGCAGTGTTGGGGTCGTCCTGTTCGGCGGCTGTTGCGGCTATCTGAAAAATTCTTCGGACGAGAGCATCAGTGAGGTTGCTGTAGGCATGCATCATCTCGATGCCGCCCATTTCGGCCAGACATCCCGCCAGTTCTTCGCGGGCGTCCGATAGTCTATCGGCCAGTTGTCTGGCGTCGGATGAGGTCTCGAACCGTGCTTCGAGTGCGGCTTTAGTTAGGTCCATTTCAATACCCTGTAGAGGAAAATGTTCGGGCACGATATCCGATCGCGCCCGAAACAGAAATCTCGCAATTTCAGATTGCGAAACTGATTATATAAAAGCAGACGTTACTGACTTAGTCATTCCGAGCTTGTAATCCGAATTGCAGAATTTTATTTGTGGAGATGTAGCTGCGCGAGGAATCTGCTTTGAACCTGACGTTACAATAACAGATGTCTCATCGCATCTATACGCTAATTGTCCGGTAGAGAGTCTGGACTTCTCCACTCTCCGCTTTCCACTTTCAGCTCTATATAGCGACCTCGCCGCGTTCTCCGGTTCTGATTCGGATCACGTCATCGATCTTGCTCAAGAAAATCTTGCCATCGCCGATCTCGCCGGTAAATGCGGCTTTAGTGATAGCCTCAACGACCAGTTCGACCTTGTCATCAGGAACAACCGTCTCGATCTTGGTCTTATCGAGCAGGTTCACCACATACTCCTGGCCTCTGTAATACTGTGTCCTGCCGCGCTGTTTGCCTGCGCCCATCACGTTGATTACCGTAAGTCCCTTGACTTCGATCTCGTCCAGTGCGTCTTTAACATCATCCAGCTTGCCCGGTCGAATAACCGCTTCAATTTTTGTCATGTGATCTCCTCCTTACAGATTATAACCGACTTCACCGTGCTGACTCAAATCGAGACCGGTATCCTCGTCGGCTTTGCTGACTCGAATCGGAGTGAATATGTTGATGACTTTCAGGATCACGAATGTCACGATGAACGAGTATGCCATCACAGAGGCGATTGCGATAAGCTGTTTGCCGAGCAGGGCGGCGTTTCCATGGAAGAGGCCGTTTGCTCCAGCCGGGTTTATCGCCACACTTGCGAACAGACCCGTCGCGATTGCGCCCCATGTTCCACCGACTCCGTGCACCCCGAAGACGTCCAGGGAGTCATCGTATCCGAGCTTGCCTTTGAGCATGATCGCTCCGTAACAGACAAGACTGACAATTGCGCCGAGGATCACAGCCGCCATCGGCCCGACGAACCCGGAAGCCGGCGTAATCGCGACCAGTCCCGCCACAGCTCCACTGGCGAATCCGAGAGCGGTAGGTTGGCCTCTGTGTATCCATTCTATGATGACCCATGCAATCGCGGCAGTTGCGGCGGCTGTGTTGGTGACCACGAATGCATTGACCGCAAGTCCATTTGCCGCCAGTGCGCTTCCCGCGTTGAACCCGAACCATCCGAACCAGAGCAGTGCGGTTCCCATGAGTGTCATAGTGAGGTTATGGGGTTTGAACTCTTCGTGTCCATAGCCTTTTCTGCGGCCTATCACTATTGCGCAGCACAGAGCCGCGATACCCGAGCATATGTGGACTACGGTGCCGCCCGCAAAGTCGAGTGCGCCCATTTTGAGGAGCCATCCTCCGGGTCCCCAGACCCAGTGCGCCACCGGGCAATATACCACGGTCAGCCAGACTATCATGAATATGAAGAACGCTTTGAAGGGAATGCGTTCTGCGAAAGCGCCTGTTATCAGGGCAGGGGTAATGATGGCGAACATTGCCTGGAATATCATAAATGCCTGGTGAGGGATTGTCTGCCCGTCGAGTGGAGTCATTCCGACACCTCTGAGACCGACATATTCCAGCGATCCAATGAACCCGCCATGATCGGTGCCGAAGGCAAGGCTGTATCCCCACAACACCCATATAACGGCAGCCAACCCGCACATCATAAAGCTCTGCAAGATTGTGGCCAGGGCATTTTTCTTTCGCACCATACCTGCATAAAACAGTCCCAGACCCGGCGTCATAAACATAACCAGCGCGCTCGACGCCAACACCCATGCCGTGTCTCCGCTGTCTATTTTGCCTGCCGATTCCGCAAAAGCTGTTTGCATGCCTACCAGCATGCACAATATTGTTGCAGCGGCCGTCCTAAAGTTAAATAGCCTTCTCATCCACGCTCCTCCTCATGTAATCTCTGCTTAAAGTCTAGGTAACACATGTTTCCGGCAAGTTTCGGCATAGTTACGCTTTGTTTGCGAAGGTGTTACAGATAAGCTCGTAACGAGCGTGACGGGAGGGCGAGGCTCCTGCCGAGCCTTGTTTTGATGAATAATCCACAAACGTGGATTGCATGTGTTCCTGTGCTATACTTAACATAGGCTGTGGCCAGGTTTAGCTTGCCGCTGCAAACAATTTTGAGGCATTAACTTAATGACACTCCTTGATGTTGAATATATCCAACAATTCTTGCCCGGCTGCCCGGATGACAAGAACGGCTGCTGCGGCCCGGCATCCCTTACGATGTGCGCATGTTATGCCCTCGGCAGGAATCCACGGTCGAGCGATATCTTATCAATCCTGGCAAGCCTGAACCACAGGCTCGACGGCACGGGCGGCGGCACGCGCTGGACCGAGCTATTGAGCGCTGGCAAAGAAGTCTTCGGTCTTGATGGTCTTGCGAAAGAGATGTGGGGTCTCGATGAGATCAGATCAGAGATAGCGGTCGGCAGGCCGATGATCGTGGGTCTGCATTCGGGCTTTCTGACAAATCGGAATTATGAGTTTTCAGGCGGCCATTATGTCGCTGCAGTCGGTTTTGATACTGATTATATCCTGTGTCTTGACCCAGCCGCCAGGTCGAGCGAGCCATTTTATTACAGCAATGCAGATATGCAAGCAGCCATGACTGCTTTGGGTGAGAATGTGCCCAATGGAGTGATGCACGGCTTTATTCGCACGAGCGTAAATGCCTGATATTTGGGTGCTTGTTCAAACCAGCAAACTGTAGGGAGGAAGCATTTGCCCTTTGCACTAGACAATGCTTCTCAATTAATGTCGCAAATGCTTCATCCGCCCGACTTCTATACCGGACTGTCGTCTCTAATCAATACCGGAAATACTAAGCCATCCCTGTCATTGGAAAGTGGAATAGCCCACTTGATATTCCGAACGCATTGCTCCAGTCTCATCACCGGACAAAGTTCAGGCCTCTCGTCAGTCGGGTAAGACCCCTGATCGAGAACAGCATTAATAGTCTTTGTTGAGTAAGCGCGATAGTAGAAGACAGTCCAATCCGGTCCTTCGTGTCGGATCGTGTGTTTCCACAAATTGAAGGTGATGCCGGTTTCCTCCGCAAACTCACGGCACATGGCGTCCACCGGGCACTCGCCATCCTCGATTTTGCCACCGATCCCATTTAGCAAACCAGCCTGCCATTGCGGCCTGGCCTTACGGATCAGCAGAACGTTTGCCCCTTCATCATCAAACAGGAAACCGTCTACATATCGCATATACCAATCTTCGTTCGTCAATTGCAATTACCCTGCCAAAAAAGGAGGTATTTCCCAGATGGCTGACAGAAATTCAGATAGCAACAAAGGAGAATCTGATGGTTAATCTCGTGCAAAATCCTGTCATTATCAATGCAGCGGGAGACCCACCCAAGCAGATAGAAGAATTCTTTGGGCGCGCAAGCACTAAAGAAAATGGCGTAAGCATAGCTCGCATGGTCAGCCCGGCAGGCTGGTCTGAGCCTGGACAATGTCCTGAGTTTGATGAATACACAGTGGTGCTGAAAGGCGAACTGGTGATCGAGACAGAGGACACTACATTGCATGTCAAGGCAGGTCAGGCGGTTATGGCCGGACGTGGCGAGTGGGTCCGCTACAGCACGCCGGAATGCGCTGAATACATCTCAGTCTGCATCCCTGCTTTTGGGAACGATGGCGCTCACCGTGATTGACTGAGTCCCGAATTAGGATGGTATTCGATAATGTCAGTTGCATACACCTGGGGAACCACACCCGAAGAACGAAAGCTGGAATATGCCTGTGACCGGTTTTGGGAAAAGAAGGGCCGGGAGTGCGCATTCTATAGAGGCGTGACCATAAATGCTTCGCCGGAGGTCATCTACAAATGGCTCTGCCAGATACGCGTGGCGCCATACAGCTACGACTGGATAGACAACCTGTGCAGGCGCAGCCCACGGACCCTCACTCCGGGTATTGATGACCTGTCAATCGGCATGCATATACAGGAAATGTTCGAGGTAATCGATTTCGAGCGCGATCGGAGTATCACTGTGCGCGCAATCCCACGCAAAATGGAATACATGAGGCTCCTGGATATGGTCGTCACCTACATGATCGTTCCCCGGTCCGATGCGAATTGCAGATTACTGGTAAAGGGGTATTGCAACTTTACAGATGATCCTCTGGGTCGTTTGTCGCACAAGTTTCTGTTATGGGGGGATCTCATAATGATGCGAAAACAGCTGCTCAATTTCAAATCGCTTGCCCAAAAGACTCGGTCAGCGCTGCCCCATCCATAAGAAGGAAGAATCCCACGAATGCCTAAGCAGTCATAGAGTGACTTACCATTGTTGAAAGGAATATCAAGATGGCCGACAACTACAAAGCCGAATATAACCTATTAGTCGACAAGCTCGCCGCGCGAGGCGTCGACGTTGATAAAGTCAAATCGAAACTCAAATCGCAGAAGATAGAGACCCCGAGCTGGGGTTTTGCCGATTCCGGCACAAGGTTCGGACCATATAAACAGCCCGGCTCGGCAGTCACCATCGAAGAGAAGATCGCCGACGCAGCTCAGGTGAATAAGTTTACAGGCATAGCCCCGACAGTGGCAGTCCATGTCCTCTGGGACTTTCCCAATGGCCTGCAGGATGCCGACAAACTCGCCGCATATGCCAAGTCATTGGGTGTGCAAATAGGCGCGATCAACCCCAATGTTTTCCAGGATCGAGACTACTTTTTTGGTTCGGTCACCAATGAGGACCCGGCTGTGCGCAAGAAGGCCGTCAAGCATATGATCGACTCGATCGAGATAGGCAAGAAGCTCGGTTCCGACGTGCTCTCATTGTGGTTCGCCGACGGCACCGATTATCCCGGCCAGGGCGACTTCCGCCGCAGAAAGCGTTATGCCGAAGAATGTCTCAAAGAAGTATACAACGCCATGCCGGCCAATATGCGTATGCTCATAGAGTATAAGCCTTTCGAGCCTGCGTTCTATCACACCGACTTCGGCGACTGGGGCATGAGCTATTCTTTCGCCAACAAGTGCGGCCCCAACGCACATGTGCTGGTAGACCTCGGTCACCATTTCATCGGCCAGAACATAGAGCACCTGGTCTCCTTCCTGATCGATGAGCAGCGGCTGGGCGGCTTCCACTTCAACAACCACAAATACGCCGATGACGACCTGACTGTCGGCTCGATCAACCCGTATGAACTCTTCCTGATCTACAACGAGTTGGTCAAGGCTGAGGATAATCCGAACAACAATCCGCCGGTTGCCTATATGGTCGACCAGGCGCACGTCACCAAAGCCAAGATCGACGCCATGATCCAGACGATCATGCATATCCAGAGCGCCTATGCCAAGGCCATGTGCATAGACCGCAAGAAGCTCTATGATGCGCAGATCGGCCAGGATGTTGTGACTGCTGAGTCATGCATGCAGGATGCTTTCAATACGGATATCGAGCCGCTGCTGAAGGTCGTTCGTGAGGAGATGGGTCTGGACCCGAACCCGCTTGAAGCATTCCGTGCAAGCGGCTACTGGGCGAAAGTGAGCAAAGAGCGCGGTTTCCGCTCCGGCGCAGGACTAGGAGCCTGAGCAATTTAGTATTTGGGATTTTATATTTTATATTTCAGGTAAATTGATGGGTCGGGGAATCTCTCCCCGACCCTACATATACGGCGACTTCCAATCGACCTCAACTATTATTTCTGAACTCTCACGACTTGAATTCTGGTAATCTTCTTTTCTTTGTCTGTCGAAATATTGACTGCGATCTCTTCGCCATTATCGCCGGCAACTGAGAATACAGCCATTTTGTTGCCGTCGGTGTTCTGGTTGAATGAGTTCTTTACATTCTTGAGATTCGATTTATAGAACTCATAGACTTTTTCAAAGTCGTCCGAAGTCGTCAGCATACAATTGTGCATTTTTTCACTCTGGCCCTTATTGCTGCCTTCATAGCTGCCGGCAGTCTCAACCTTTGCACCGGTATACACGGGCACTCCAAGCTCTTTTTCAGTGATTTTCTTTTTAGCGACTTCAATGGTCGCTTTACCGTCGGCTGTCTGAACCTCAACCTTTTTTGCTTTTCCCTGCTTCTCACTTACGGTCACTTTGCCGCCCGGAGCAATATAGGTTTGCTTTTTCGCGCATCCCGCCGAGATAACTGCGATCAGAATCAATGCAATTGCAACGATTCCCAATCTATTCATACAAGCCTCCCCCAATGAAATATAATCAGTCACTTCAACAGTTATGTATGGTTCTCCTCTATAAGGCTCACATTTACTGCCGAAAGCTGCCAGGCAAGCTCCTTTGGGATGCAATGATCCTTTATTGCTTGCTGCGTCTTTTTAGTCTGATATGCTGCTTTCCTATCAGAGCAGCGATTCCCACTGCAAGACCGATGCATGTAGCCGGTTCTGGCACTGCTGACGGCACACTCGTCGGGTCGACAGGGTTCAATCCGTTTTGCCGGTACTGCTCGTCAGTTTCGAGCACGACGGCTCCACTTATGGGAGTAACTATTCTGTAAAGAGCTGCAAGGCGTGAGATGTTTATTAACTGGGTTTCATTTCTCGACCGGCACACTCTGGCAACTTCCTCTGCTGCCCAAAGCCTGGCTATGTCAAGTGATCCCTCTCTAGTCTGTTTTGGACATGGCTCTTTGGTGCGGACGACTCTTAATTGTTTATGTCCTTTCCACTGCCCAAACAGCGCTTCAAGGTCCTGCCTAAGACTCGCCATTCGCGGATGAACTGTTACAGCACCCGTCTTTTCCATATCTGCGAGGATCGAGTTGCGGCCTGCAACAGCCTCGACTGATATTATCTGCGGTGCATAGGTTCTTTCCCATAACTGCATAAGTTTATCTGCATTTTGGCCGGAGGAGAGAGGTTGCGGACCGTGTATCCAGACAATGACGCTTCCGCTGTCTTTCGTGGCGTCATAGGCCTTGATCAGAGCAGGTCTATTATCGATGCCGCCGACAAACCTCATATCTGAAACCATATCGGATGCCTTATCGACCGAATCAGATGAGTCGGATAGTGTCTCCACTTTTTCGCCGGCCTGAATCACTGAAAATTTGCAGGCATGGGGCAATCCCCTAAGAGCTTGGGCTATCTCATTCTTATACTCGCCGACTTTCCTTGAGCCGTCTATCACAACAACCACTTTCGATGGTGCCGGTTGGGTATACTCCACAAGTTTCTCGACAATATGGCAAACACTAGGTTGCACAATATCGTCTGTACAAAGTGAGCGAACATCCGCATTACGCGAGCAGACGATGACTCTTTTTGAACTGCCAAGCGCACTATCGTCAATTGTCGCCCTCAAACAGTTCTGCACTAAACCATTTCCATTAGCAAATCTCATTTCTTTTGGCGATGAAGCGACTAATGAATGCTCTATACTTTCATCGATCTTAAAGTTACGCTCAATGAAATGCGGAAGTACAAACAATCCCTTCGAGTAACCTTGAGGCACGAGGGGTGAGGTTATTCCGATTCGGACTTTCATTGTTCCATTCGCCGGGACAGGGAAGCACTGCATCAGCACTCTGTCGGGACCACAGGTGGTTACCAGCACCGGGTCTCTCTGCTGCACCACTGCAACCTGCTGGTAAGCCTGACGGACCTTACCCCTTGAAGAAAACGCTGCCTCACGCTCTTCGCCCGCAACCCACAAAGTCAGACGGGAGACTACTCCGCCGGGCGGCAGTGCAATTTCCGCTCTGGCTTCACGTTCTGTGAATGATGAATTGGAGAATGTCATTGTCCACTCGGTATATCCAGTGAGTGAGTCCGGCTGAATAGACGCATCCATTCTCGATGAAGCCAGCGACAGATTTTTGACTATGCCGTTGACTGCTGTCCCGCCGACGTCCGAATCCCATTCCGAATCTTCGACAAGTCTTGCGCGGGAGCCGAACATCTTTGGCGGGGGGACCGAGTTGAATGATTCACCGGTGACTCTGTAATAGACTTCGCGCGCCTTGTTTCTGTCTGCAGGCGTTGTATTGGAGAAAAGCCCATCATCAGGACCGGCACGCAGGCCATAGCATGCGCGCAGTAATGCGTTCTTGTTGCCGAACGTCCTGATCATTCTGATGCCGCGCAGGCTTTTCTTTTCGTTGGCGGAGGAAGCAATATCTAGACCACTGTATGTGACATAGTTTGAGACGGCATACACAATCAAAATTAATGAGGCTGCAATAATTCCCGACCACAATGCCCAAGCGCGCTTTCTTGACGGCTGCGGATAAAGCTCTTTTAGCCGATTGCCGCTTACTATTGATGCTGCAAATGCAAGGAATGGGCTGAGTCCGCACAGGCCAATCCCATACGCCATGGTTCCGATAATTGAAATTGGAGCGAGCGGAACAAATACGATACTGTAGCAGAATTCGATCCCGATAGATGCGCCTGCCATAAATGTGAGCAGGGTCACATATCGGTCCGAACGTTTGCTATATAAAATCAGAACGGCTATATTCGTAATCGGCACGAGCGCAAGGAAAACGGCATGCCATGCAGTGGGGATAGGATCGAAGAAGATGCTGGAGCATAATCGGGTTGCAAGTTCAAAGCAGAATACAAACGCAGGAAACGCAACGCCTGCAAGCACAACAAAAAGCATCCAGTTTCGACTGATCGGTTTCTTGTTGCTGGTAATAGTTAGATCACTTTCCAACGACTCGCTCATAATTGTCACCGCCCAATATCATTATTAGTAACAGGATTTAATGTCTATACGCCTGCCTTTCCAACTTTTGTTTCCACTGTGCAGAAATGATTTGTCATGGTATAGACCGCCCGCTATCATTACCCGTTGTTTCACTTGTTGGACGTCTCTGCATGTTCTTGGTAACATGATCCCACATTATCTCCAGAGGTATGGACGAATTGGCAAAGACGGAACTACTTGCACCGGCCGGAAATCTCGAAAGACTCAAGTGGGCTGTCGCATATGGCGCTGATGCCGTATACTTCGGTGTCACTGACTTCTCCCTGAGGAGCTACGCAGGCAATTTTACACTTGAGGACGCCGGCATAGGGCTGGACTATCTTCACAAAAATGGCCGTAAGGGGTATGCCACTCTCAATATATATCCATTTTCCAACGAGTATGATGAGCTTATGCGCACAGCAGCCGCTCTCGACGAGATGGGCGCAGATGCATTCATCGTCTCTGACGTGGGTGTAATGCGCTCACTGCGTCAGTTGAACATACATACGCCTATTCATGTCAGCACCCAGGCCAACACTACCAGTTGGCAGGCAGTTCTTGCCTATCGTGACCTGGGCGCGAAACGTGTGAACCTTGCCCGTGAGCTTTCTATGGATCAGATCAGAGAAATCCAGCATAACCTTAATGGCGAAGATGTCGAGACTGAAGTCTTTATCCATGGTTCCGTGTGCTTTTCCTATTCAGGCAGGTGTGCGATCAGTGATTACCTGACGGGCCGTAGGGCAAACCGTGGGGAATGCACCCAGCCATGCCGCTGGAGCTATGCCCTCATGGAGGAAAAACGTCCAGGCCAGTATTTCCCTGTCTTCGAGGACAATCGCGGCCTGTATCTTTTCAACAGCCGCGACCTGGCTCTGTTTCCATTCGTGCAGGATTTGGTGGGTTGTGGAGTCGCCTCACTCAAGATAGAGGGGCGCATGAAGAACGTGCACTACCTGGCTGCAGTGCTTTCCGTCTATCGAGCCATTTTAAATGGGAAATCCGTACCCGAAGATACTGTTTACGAGCAGTTGGGGCGTGTGAGCAACCGCGGTTACACATTCGGGTTCATGAAGGGCCGGATAACACCAGAGGATTATGAAACAGCCACACATAAATATCAATCGACTTCCGTTATGGTAGCCAGCACCACGGATCGAGTCCATGACGGCATGAGAGTGTGCAGAGTGAAAAACACGCTCAAGGCAGGCGAACAATTGGAACTGCTGACACCTGATGGAATATCGGATTACAGCCTGCCGGTTCCATTGATTACCATCGAAGGCGAGAGTGTTGACCATGCAAATAATCAAGATACCATACTGCTTGATAATGCTCTGCCGCCTTATGCTGTTTTGCGGAGGGTAACCAGTCCCTAACGCACTATTCCACTTAGCCGCCCCGCGAACATTTCTGTTAATTTTGAAGTCTATTATGTATCAGCAGGCCTGCTAAGGAGGAAATGTGTTATGCAAACGCAATCAGCTCCTAAGGAAATGTCTACGTGTGGACGACAAACAAACGGTTCGCATCCAGACGTTTTTATAATCGAAACAGGTGGGCAACCCCCACTGGGGGCTCACAAGCGAGTTAGTGGTTCCTGGCTAGTAAATGCTCTGATAATAATCGCACTGATTTTCGTGTTAGGTGCTGTATTACTTCCGGTATTTGCCCCACATGGTCACTATTCTTCGGCTTCAAACTGCATGTCCAACATGAAGCAAATAGGCAATGCGGTTAAGATGTATTTGTCTGATTGGGATTACCATTTTCCCACAAATCGACCACTGGAGGGCAATGATAAGCTCGGTGAGATACAATCCAGTGTAAAACTCACTCCACCTGCAGTCAACAAAAACAACAAGCCTGTAAGGTTCAAATATGGCGTAAACTGGGTGGAGGGGTTATACAATTACGTGGAGCCAGTAACCGAGCAATATGACGAAAAATCAATCTGGAAGTGTCCCGTAAGCACACTAAAACCATACCCCCCAGACTCCAAAACAGCCAACGTTTCCTATGTGTTCAATCGTAATCTGATTGAGAAAAAGAGCAAATGGGCTTCAAACTTGATGATGATCCGCGAATCCGACCGTCTGATGGAGTCTGACCTCCGCCCTACAAACAACACCACCTGGACCAGTAAAAAGGTTCCCATATGCCCATTTCTCACTAAGCACGATGATCTGATAGGCAGCACCAGTTTTGAGATTCATTTAGATGGCTCGATGATTCTATTTGCAGACGGCCATGTAAAGCGTTTTAACAGCACCGAATTCCCAGGCGAAATCACAAAAGAAAAATGCTGGGACCCCGAGACATCTCAGTGGTATAACCATGTCCCGGTAGACACCACCAGCATTGCAATCACGCCATAGAAAGGAAGGAATCCTGTTATGCGCACACTGCAAACCCGCCGAGGTATCACTATATGGGAAGCGCTGCTGATTGTCTTCATTGTTCTTGTCTTAGCGGCAATATTGTATCCTGCTTTTTTTGCACGAACCTCGGACAGTGCAAGAAAAGAGTCGTGCCAAAACAACTTAAAGAGTCTTGCTGTTGCTCTGCTGCTCTACTGCCAGGACTACGACGGTCAGCTGCCATCATCGGCATTAGTGAACCACTCCAAGAAGTGGAACAGAAGCGATTTTCTCAAGTTCACTAAGACTACAGGCACTCTTCCACCCACATCCAGGCCACGTACGTATGTCCAAGTTATCTACGATCACATTAGATACAAGGATAGGGATATATGGCATTGTCCATCTGATTCTGTTTATCCCACCGATAAAAATGCGCCGTGTTCATACTGGTGGAAACTGGCTGTGGACAAGGCCTGGTATGGCGAGGGGTGCAAGAAGCCCTGCCGTAATGAGGCCGACTTCGTCTACATTTCCAGTCAAATTCTCTTGTATGAACGGACCGGCTGGCACTTCGGTGACACTAATGGTCTCAAAGATAGCCTGTGTATTAGTGTCGCTTATCTTGATTCTCACATAGAGACAATCCGCCTTCGCAACAGCGGGAGCAAATACATCACGACTCCCGCTCCAAGCGCAGGCGAACCGGCTTATTTCAACTGCAAACTCTCACCAGATGGGCAAACCCCACTGCCTTTGGCCGAGGACAAACAGGCAAGATATATCGATCCGGGTCAGTGTTGGGATAAGTTCTGATTTGCTCCAGTGCGAATGCTGCTCCGGCAGAAGTCGTCTTTAGTGACTTTGCGATCTTGGCCGAGTTTGCTGCCGGAGCAGCCGAACACACCTCTATGCGCACTAACCCAAAATCTCACAATCCTCACTTCAAAAGGTCTTGCTTGCCCATATATCGAATAAATTCAGGTGAATTGAGTGAACCATATTGCATTTGCCGACATCTATTCTATATAGTATGGGAAGCGCTGCACGCCAATTGACGAGGGAGGGTTGTTGTGAGGAAGGTTTTTGCGTATGCTTTTGTTATTTTTCTGCTTGTAGGCCGATGTGTTTGGGCAGCCGGCAAGACGACTGTTGATCCAAACAGCTCGGACCAGGCCGTGATCGCACAGTGGGAGAGCGATACCCGCCTGGCTCAAAAAGTTACATATGAAGCCAGACACAAGGCAGTAAAAGTCATACTTGCCGACCTATCGGATATGACCGGCGTTACCCTAAATGCCGGTTTCAATAAGCAGGACTGGCAGGTCCGCGACCGCAAGATGAACATCTTCGCCAAGGATGTTCATCTTGTCGATCTGATAAGTTCCATTGCTCGAACGATGAAGTTCAAGTGGAGCATCAACAAGACCGATGTCCCATGGACATACAGGCTGTATATGGACAGAAAGACACTGGCATCAGCCAACGCTGAACTCAGTAAGGCACAGGGGGAGTATGACAAGGAAGTGCAGCGGCGGCGCGAAGATTTCCTTAATACGATGGAAAGCTGGGATGACGACCTCACGGATGATGAACTGGAAGCATTAAGAGAGGACGATCCCTATACATATAGGCTGCATACTTCTGGTATGGGCGCTGCTTTTAGGGGGCTGCTCAATGACGTGCCGGGTATGAAGGAGAATTTCCTCAACAAGCAGGACAAGGCATATCCGATCGCAGAACTCTCGCCTGAGACGCAACAGCTTATTTTGAATGTCGTAAAGTCTGAGTATGGCGAAGACTTCTCGGGGGATAGCGAATCCAAATTCACACTCGGAGGTGTGGGTCTCGATCTTGAACCGGACGAGTTTGACTGGAAGGCATACGAGGACAAAAAATTTGCCGGCATAGGCATCAACATCTATAAAAAGTTCTTTGTATTGGATGCTTTTTTAGGCGATCGATCCAATCCGATGGTTCAATGGATTGCTGAGAAGAACTTGCTCAAGCAAGAAAAGGGTTTGTCTTCAAGACAGGCTTGGGAACAGATGCGGGACCGATATTTTGATGCCTGCATTGAGGATGCCAAGCAGACTGAAAAGAACTATCCGACGGAACCTCAGCCCGATGTGCCTGATGAACCGGACCTGCACAAGAAGATTAAAGTGGAGCCGGAGGAGAAGAAATGGCTCGATCTTGTCGACTATCAAGCTGCAACTGCAAAAGCAAGTGATTTCGCAGTAGTATCCGACAGCTACAAGTTTATTGAGGGCTATGCCGGAATCAGCAAGTCTGAGACCGAACTGCTGGACGTTCTTTCCGCGATTTGTGAGGGATATCGATATAACTGGGACAAGCACGGCTTGATAATCGAGTTCAGGAGCAAGGACTGGTTCAAAAGACGCACGGCTCAAATCCCCGATGAGTGGGTTGAGAAGTGGCGGGCTAATCTCAAAAAGAATGGTTATATGTCCATCGATGACTATGCTCAGATAGCCACTCTCACTACGGAACAGATCAGAGAGAATTTTCAGACGGACAATGATTTTCACAAATTGGGAATTTTTACCGGCCCCGGCTCCAAAGAGATATGGTTGATGAGGTTATATGCAACCTTAAGTGCGTCCCAGAAGAAGGAATTGTTTTCCGATATAGGTCTGAACGTATTGACGCTCGGTACAGATCAATGGGAATATGTGCACAGGACCTGCCGGGAGATTACCAGTGGCAAGTCCACAATATTACGCTGTTCCGCTTCAACCGATGAGAATGGGACTCCCGCATATGCATTCCGGTTGACCGATACGGAAACACGCGACCGGCTGGGAATATGGACTGTTTCAATGCTCAAATATGAACCGCCGGAGCCTGAAGAGCCGAAAGCTGAGGAGAAAAAGACTGACAGCGCATCCGGTTCAAGCGCGGCTGATACTACTGAGAAAAAGTGATGGATCCATAGGTTGGAGGGAGATTATTGTGAGGAATGCTTTATTTATTTCTGCCCTTGCCCTTTTAATTTGCGGAAGCGCATGGGCAACCGGCAAGATTACTGTAGACCCGAATGCCTCGGATCAGGCTGCAATCCAGGAGTGGGAGAGCGACACTCGTCTTGCTCAGAAAGTGACGTATGAAGCCCGGCACAAGGCTGTCAAGGTCATACTTGCTGATCTGTCTGATATGACCGGTGTCACGTTCAACGCAGGTTACAATAAGCAGGACTGGCAGGTCCGCGATCGCAAGATGAATATCTTTGCCAAAGATATTGCTCTTACCGATCTGATGAGTTCCATCGCTCGGACAATGAAGTTCAAATGGAGCATCAACAAGACCGATGTTCCCTGGACTTACAGGCTGTATATGGACAGAAAGGCCCTTGTTTCTGCGAATGCGGAGCTCAGCAAGAGCCAGGAAGAATATGACCGAGAGGTAAATCGGCGGCGTGAAAACTTCCTGAATATGTTTGAGAACTGGGATGATGACTTGACTTCGGGCGAACTTGCAAATCTCAGAGACGACAACCCATATGCGTATATGTTGAATACGCAAGGTATAGGCGCACTTATGCAGGGAGTGATCAGAGACATTCCCGGCTTTAAGGACAAATTCCTCAGCAGAACAAACGACATGTTGTCCAAAGTCTCGTCTTTTTCTCCCGAGACACAGGAAGCGCTTCTGAACGCAGCGAAGCTTTCGTTTTCTGTAAAAGATGACGGTGTTGCAGGCAGTGGGGGAGCATTTCCAGAGGATTGCGAAAAGGCATTTTCCAAGGGAGAAGTGTATTTCGACATATCGCCGGACGAGCTTGGTTGGAAATCATATGAGTTCAGCAAGCTGGCAGGCTTGGGGCTGTATATCAACGGCCGTTTCTTTTGCCTGAACAGCTATTTAGGGGATCCTTCCGACCCATGGGTGCAGGCTTTTGCGAAGAACAATCTTCAGGCCGTTGAAAACGGGGTCTCGATACAGCATGCCTGGGATCACAGTGAAGACAGGGTTCAAGCAAGGATTGCAGAAACACAAATGCTCGAAAAGTATTTTCCAACCGAGCCCCAGCCCGACGTTGCGGACGAGCCCGATCTGCACATTAAGATCAAGGTCAAGCCTGAGCCTGAGCCAAACAGGCGTGTGGATCTAGTCGATCTTGAGGCTGCTGTGGCCAAAGCGAGCGGATTTGCGGTCGTTTCGGACAGCTACAAGATTACTTATGGTTATGCTGCCGTCAGTGACTCGGAGACCGAGCTAAAGGACGTCTTGACCACAATCGGAGACGGATACCGCTATAACTGGGACAAACATGGCGACATTATCGAGTTTAGGAGCAAGGAATGGTTCAAGAAGAGAACAACCCAAATCCCGGATGAGTGGATCGAGACGTGGAGAGCCGATCTCAAAAAGTTGGGTTATATGCCTCTTGAGGACGGCGCGCAAATCGCGGCGCTCACCACCCCCCAGATAGAGGAAAACATTCACACGGACAGCGATCTGTCACAGTCCGGTTTGTTCCGCGATGGGTCAAGGGATATCTGGCTGTTGAGACTATATGCCTCACTAACCACAACTCAGAGAAAAGACGTATTTTCGGACATGGGTTTGAATACATTTGCGCTTACACAGGACCAGTGGCAACTGATGCGCAGAATATATGATATTAACTTTGATCCAAATGTGCTTTTGACATTTCTGCGCAGCTCCAGAATGGCTCCCAATAAGTATGTCTTTTCAATATATGGTGCCGCAAACAACAATCTGCTTGGAAAATGGTCATTGTGGCTGCTTGAATATAAAGAACCGCCCAAACCTGAGCCTGAGACTCCAGAAGCTCAGGACAAGGGTGAGAAAGCCACTGCGCCCGCCTCAGATTCTCAAACAAAGACCACAAAGTAGAGAAATACCTCAAAAAAACTCGAATGGCAGCAGCTCTATGTCAAGGGTTGCTGCCAATTAACGTTTAGTCCCGCACAAAAAAATTATGGCAGGTTGTCTCACTAAGTATTGACAAGATATATGCCGATATGATATATATCTATTAGATATATAACTTCAAGAGAGATACCTAAAGGTGCCAATATGATTAGAAAGAATAAAACGAAATATGCCATATTGGGGTTGTTGTCGCATCAGCCTGCTTCGGGATACGACATCAAGAAAGCCTATGAGCATTACATCGGCAAGTTTTGGAGTGAGAGCTACGGTCAAATATATCCTGCGACCAAATCTCTGGTTGATGAAGGCTATTCCACTTGCGAGGTCGAGCGGTCTGACGGCAAGCCTGACCGTCATGTGTTTTCCATTACCGACAAGGGGATGGAGGAATTGCGAGAATGGCTTGCTCAACCGACTGAGCCGCACAAGGAGCGGCTGGAGGTATTGCTAAAGCTGATGTGCGGAGCGCACATGCCAATCGAGGCTAATATCCGGCTGATCGAGCGGTTTCGCGATGAATGGCAAAATCATCTCAAGAGCTATGCCGAAATCCGTGCTGACCTGCATTCCGAATATGAAAATAATCACCATCTGCCTTACTGGCTGATGGCCGTCAACTGCGGTATGTACCTCGGCAACGCTTACATTGCCTGGTGTGATGAGACCATTGCGACACTTAAGTCCAAGGAAGAAGATCACAAAGAACCGTCAAAGCAGTGAGATGACTCGATGAGAAGAGAAGATAATCCAAAGCATGTAACAACATTTGCTCTAATTGCAGGGTTTGTTATCATATTTTCGTCTTCGCTGTGGGCGCAGACTGACGGTAATGCCGCTGCGGCGCCGCCAACGCTCACCTTGCAGCAGGCGATTGACATGGCCATTACCGGTAATAGACTGCTCAAGAACTCCAGTTTAGATGTGAGCAATGCAAAATCTGAGATAGCGACCACCAGGATCAAGGGAAAGCCAAACATGGCGATTACGGCTGCCGGCTCTCAATTGCTTGCGCCGGTCCATTTCAGTTTTTCCCAAGGCATATTCGGTGATTTTCCCGTGATCGGTCCCATACCGCCGACAAACACAACCGTAACCTCTCCCGCGACATTTTCTGTGATTGCGAACGCCACTCTTTTGCAGCCTCTGACGCAGCTCAGGCGCGTGCATCTTGGTGTCAGGATGAAAAAGGCTGCAGCCCAGATATCTCAGGAAGACTGGCGTTCGCAGCGTAATGGCCTGGTATCGAACGTAAAGCAGCTTTATTACGGGCTTGCCCAGATCCAGAGTGCGCAGGATACCGTAAAGGAGAGCATCAAGTTCCTAACTGAACTGGAGCGGTTTGTAAGCGACAATGTCACGAACGGGACTGCGCTCGATTCGGATTTGCTTGAGGTCCAGGCCAAGTTGGCCAGGCAGCAGCACGAACTTGCGACCCTTAACAGCTCATACGCCGGCACAAAAGAAAAGATGAATGTTGTTCTCGGACGCGAAATATCCACTGATTTTTCCATCACCAGTGTGCCGGAAGCCGCTGCTCCCGCCAAATCTCTGGCCGAGCTTCAGTCTCAGGCGTTGGAATGCAGACCTGAGGTCCGGCAGGCAAAGCTCAAGGCTCGGATCGCCGGTGATGATGAAATGTCAAAGCGAAGCGAATCGACGCCCGACATCAGCCTCGGGCTCACATACACCCGTCAGCAAAATATTGATGTCGTTCCGCAGGAATTGATTACTGCCGGTGTCATAGTTTCATGGCAGGACCCATTTGACTGGGGTCGGAGGAAGCTCGAACGGTCGGAGAAGTCGAGGATCGTCGAGAAAGCGAACAACGGGCTTCAGGAGACCAAATCTCAGGTCCTTGTGGACGTGAATATGAAATATAGAAACCTTCAGGATGCGCTTTCTCTGCTGGATGCGGACCGCCTTGAAGTAAAAGCTCAGGAAGAGAAGCGCAGAGTTACTATGAATCGCTATAAAGAGAATTCGAGCCTGCTGAAAGATGTCCTCGAAGTGGATACTTCGCTTGCCGACGCCAATCGCCAGTATCTGCAGGACCAGCTCGACGCCGCAACGGCCAGAGCCCAACTGGACCAGGCAGTAGGGGAGGACTAAATGCGCAGAAAGCAGCTTATTGCATTACCTTTGATACTTATTCCGCTTTTGGCGGCGGGTTGTTCAAAAGATGCCGGTAATAAAGAGGTCACACCCGTCATGGTCTCTCAGGTCGGTTATTCAGGGAGTGCTGAAACCGGCCGAATTTACTCAGGCACCATCGAGCCGAGAGCCATGGTGCCGGTGGCATTCACGGTCGGGGGTTATGTTCGCGAGATTCTGAATGTGACCGGAGGCGACGGCCAACCAAGGCTGGTGCAGCAGGGTGATCGAGTGAAAAAGGGGACGATGCTTGCTCACATAAGAGATGTCGATTACGCCTCAATGGTGAACCAGGCCGCTGCACAGGTCACCGGCAAAGCTGCACTCACACAACAGGCTCAGTATGGCATGCAGCAGGCACAGGCATCTCTCGACCGTGCAACTGCAGGCATTTACGATGCAAAGGCTGCTCGCGACCAGGCTCAAACAGGCTATGCGCAGGCCAGGGCAGGGTTGGCAGCCGCTCAGTCTCAACTTGTCGAAGCAAAAGCCGCTTCCCAGGCAGCCGATGCGCTTGTGGATCAGGCAGAAGCGGGCAGGGAAAAGGCGCAGAATGACTTTTCACGGGCTGAGCGCCTGTATTCGTCAAAAAGCCTTACGCGTGCCGACTATGATGCCGCAAAGGCGCAGCTAAAGGTTGCGGAGGCGCAGGTGAAGGCTGCAAAAGAACAGCGCAACGTCGCGAATACCAAGATCGAGCAGGCGAAGGTGCAGATTGATGCAGACAGGTCCAAGATGGACGAGACCAAAGCCATTATCGCGCGCAGCGATGCGGCAATGAAGAGCGCTGTCGCTCAGCGCAGTGCGGCTCTGGCTGCCGTGAAGGGCGCGAAGGCTCAAGTCGAGGCCAGTGCCGCAAGCATTCGTGCAGCCAAGGCTCAACTCAATCAGGCGGAGACTCCTCTGGGCGATGCCCGTCTCAAGGCTCCAATAGATGGGATTGTGCTGAAGAGAAATGTGGAGATAGGCAACCTGGTCGGTCCAGGCACTTCCGGATTTATTATGGCTGACGATTTTTCCGTGAAGGTGGTCTTTGGCGTGTCGGATGTTGCGGTAAACAGCGTTCATATTGGTGATCCTGCGACGGTGCGCATCCAGGCTTATGATGACCGAGTATTCACGGGCAAGGTGACTGCCGTATCTCCTGCTGCCGATGCTGCGAGCCATGTTTTTCAGGTCGAAGTCACTCTCCCAAACAATACACGGACCTTGAAAGTCGGCATGATCGCGAAAGTGGAATTTGCGGGACCCGAGAGACCCGGTTTCAGTGGAATCAAAGTTCCACTCTCTGCTGTTGTGCGTTGGCCTAAGAGCAGCAGTGACTATGCAGTATATGTCGTGCAAAAAGAACACGGAAAGCTGGTTTCAAGGGTGCATAAGGTTGTGCTTGGCGAGACATATGGCAACAAGATCGAGATCAAATCCGGGATATCGTACGGAGACAGGGTGATAACGAATGGAGCCACTCTCGTGCGAGACGGTGGGTTCGTTAAGGTAGTTAAATAGACGGAAAGGCGGACAAACGTGAGTCGGAAAGAGAACAAAGTGATCGACAACAGCAAAAACAATATCTCACGTTTCTTCGTGGAGAACAAGCAGCTCTCCTGGGTGCTGCTGATCGCCACCTGTCTGTGGGGAATATTTTCATATGTGAACATGCCGCAGCGCAAGGACCCTGAAATACTGGTCAGGAAGGCTGTCGCGGTCACTCCGTGGTATGGTGCAAACGCCGAGAAAGTAGAGCAGCTCGTAACCAAAAAGGTCGAAGAGACAATAGGCAAGAACGCCTCGATAAAGAAGATAGAGTCGATATCCAGAGACAACCTCTCAATTGTTTTCTGCGAGATCGATGACAATGTAAACGACACTAAGCTCCAGTTGGACGATATCGCGCTCAACCTCCAGGGACTGGATGACCTGCCTAAGGGTGCCGGTCCGGTCAATTTTATACGTGATTTTGGCGACACTGCGGCGCTTATGCTCACTGTCGCAAGCCCAAAGGTCGACGATGTGCAGCTTTCAATCAAAGCGCATGAGGTAGCAGACGCGATCAAACGGGCGAGGTCGAACAGGTCGACAGCACAGTCCGGTTCTCCGGTTTCGATTGTCGTATGCCTGCCCTCATCGGTTTCGACCGGTGTCCTCAACGATACCAGCGCAGCTTTTGCCGAGTATGCGCGAACGTCCGGCTTAATTGCGTCTCCGCGTTTATTCCGGGGAGAAGGGTTCATCGGGCTGGACGGCTTTTCGACACGCACCAATAAGCAGATATCCGACGCTCTGCAATACTACATCCATAACAAGCTGCAGGTCTCGGAGATCCACCCGGACGCATGGTATCCTGCGATCATCCGCAGTCCGGGAGGGACGCTGACTGCACTAAGGCTGGTCGCCGGTGACAAATACTCATATCGCCAGATGGATGATATGACCGACTACATCGAGCGCAGCCTCAAGGGTGTCAAGCAGGTCTCGAAAATCACGCGAAGCGGGGTGCTTGGCGAGCAGATCGGCCTTTTATATTCACAGGAAAGACTGGCGGCATACGGAGTGCAGCCTTCGCGTCTGCCGGATATTTTGAATGCTCGTAACATAACTCTGCAGGGTGATTCACTGGATGCCGGAGGTAAGCGGGTCACGATAGACCCGAGCGGAGAGTTCAAGACCGAAAAGGAGATTGGTGACGTATTGGTTCCGTCGCAGAACGGCGTACCAATGCACTTAAAGGACATAGTGAGTGTGGTTCGCGGTTACGAGACCCCAAGGTATTTGAACTACTTTTCATTCAAGGACAAGGACGGTCACTGGCGGCGCACCCGCGCGATCACTCTTGCCGTTCAGATGAAAGCCGGCCAGCAGATCGGCCAGTTTGGCAAAGAAGTCGATCAAAAGCTCGATGAGATCAAGGCTCATCTGCCCGACGACATCATTTTAGCCCGAACTTCGGATCAGCCCAAGCAGGTCACGGAGTATGTCAGCCTGTTTATGAACAGCCTGTATGAGGCGATTGTCCTGGTTGTTTTGGTCTCATTGATCGGTTTTTGGGACTGGCGATCGGCTCTCCTGATGGCATTGTCCATCCCCATAACGCTCTTTATGACCTTTGGTATGATGCATCTGCTGCACATCGATCTTCAGCAGGTTTCGATTGCAACGCTGATTGTCGCGCTTGGTCTGCTTGTGGACGTGCCTGTAGTGGCTGGGGATGCCATCAAGCGTCACATGGCCGAGGGCAGGCCGCTCTCGGAAGCCGCATGGCTCGGCCCGACCAAACTGCGTAAAGCGATGATCTTCGCGACTCTCACCAATGTCGTGGCATATCTGCCGTTCCTGATTTTGAGCGGCAATGTGGGCAAGTTCCTATATAGCCTGCCAGTCGTAATAGCATGTTCGTTAATCGCCGCCTTTATCGTATCTGCGACATTCATTCCATTTCTCAGCTCGTATATCATGAAGCCGGGACGGATGGAATCTCCTGCTGAGTTCAGGTCAAAGGGGTTCGGGGCTTTTTATAGCAAACTCATAGGCCGGTTAATTGACCACCGTTGGCGGGTGCTTGCGGCATCGATGATCATATTACTGCTGGGGATCTTCTTCTTGTCAAGACTCAATCAGCAATTCTTCCCAAAAGACCTGTCATATCTTTCATATGTAGATGTCTGGCTGCCTGAGGACGCCACTTTCTCGACAACCAATGCTGCCGCCTCGCGGGCAGAATGGATCATCGAGAAAACAATTGCTCAATATGCCGGAAAGGAGCATAGACAGGACGGCATACTGAAGTCTCTCACCACATTCGTGGGTGGAGGTGGACCGAGGTTCTGGTTTTCTGTCGAGCCTGTGATTCAGCAGACGAATTATGCCCAGATAATAGTGGAGGTCAATGACCGGCATGACACTAGTAAGCTCGTAGATCGACTTCAGAATGCTCTTACGTCGCAGATGCCTGGGGCAAGGGTGGATGTCAAGCAGCTTGAGACGGGCAAACCGGTAGGAACGCCGGTGGCTCTCGAGATATCCGGTTCCGATATCAAAACACTCAGAAGCCTTGCAGAAAAGGCGAAAACTGTCTTGCGAAGCACAAGTCTCTCAGCGCGCATCAGGGATGACTGGGGCGAGCCGGAGTTTGCAGTAAAGCTCAAGACCGACCCAGACCGTGCCAATATGTCCGGTATCACAAATCTGGACATAGCGGCGGCGTCCGCGCTCGGCATGTATGGTTATCCGATTACGACGCTGAGGCAGGGCGACAAACAGATACCTGTGGTGGCACGGCTTCGCATGGACGAAAGGTCTCAGCTATCGGATATTGAAAACCTTTATGTATATTCCCTGCAGGGCACAAGCAAAGTGCCTTTGAGACAGGTGTCGGATCTATCCTACAGCCTCCAGACACCAAAGATCAGGCGGATCAACCAGTTTCGCACCATTACGGTAGCGTGCTTCCCGACCGATGGGCATCTGTCGTCGGAAGTGATGACTGCGATCCAGCCGAAGCTCAGTGAATTTGAGCATAGTCTGCCGGTAGGGTATCACCTGCACATTGCCGGTGAAAAGGCTGAGCAGGATGACGGATTCAAAGAACTCGTAGTCGTGCTGTTGATATCGGCGGGATTGATCTATATGTCTTTAGTGGTTCAGTTCAGGCATGCCGTCAAGCCGTTCATAGTCTTTGCAGCTATCCCGTTTGGAATTGCGGGGGCACTTTTCGTGCTTTGGTTGATGGGTGCTCCGTTTGGGTTCATGGCGTTTCTTGGGGTCGTAAGTCTGGTTGGTGTCATTGTAAGCCATATAATCGTGCTCTTCGACTTCATTGAGGAGCAGCACGATCTGGGCAAGCCGTTCCGTGATGCGGTGATAGATGCCGGGATCCAGAGGCTGCGCCCGGTGGTGATTACCGTTGCGGCGACAGTAATCGCGCTCTTCCCACTGGCTATGCATGGAGGACCGTTATGGGAGCCGATGTGCTATGCTCAGATCGGCGGACTGACTGCGGCAACATTCATCACGCTGCTTCTGGTGCCTGTAATCTTCGCGATCTGTGTAATGGACCTGAAAGTAGTGAAGTGGGTAAGCCGTGAGGATGCGACAACAGAGCATTAGTGCATCAGTAGTAGCGTGTTTAGTTTTTTAATGTTGCCGGTTTCTTGACAGGTGTTCCATGCGGCGGTATAGTTTGACCTGGACTCTACTTAATATCGCTCATATGGGTCTCACGCTCATTTTTTGCAAGGGAGAGATAAATCGATGAATATACTTGTGATAAACGGCAGTCCTCATGGCGCTCAAGGCAATACTGAAGTGCTTGTCAAAACCTTTCTGGAGGGTGCGCGTGAGGCTGGAGCGGAGTATGAGACTATATATCTCAAGGATAAGAATATCCATTCTTGCATCGGCTGTTTCAACTATTGGTTTAAGACTCCTGGTGTCTGCATTCAGCAGGACGATATGCCTGAGCTGATGTTGAAGGTCCCGAATGCAGATATTGTAGTATATGCGGTTCCGCTATATGTTTACACTGTCTCTGGAATCATGAAGAACTTTATAGATCGCTTGGTTCCGCTATCACAGCCTTTTGTGGACATTGTGGATGGATTGAGCATTCATCCACCACGTTTTGAGCAAGCAGCAAATCGTTCGGTCGTTCTGATCTCAAACAGCGGTTTTCCAGAGCCGAACCATTTCTCGGGGTTAAAAGAGACATTTCGATGCTGGGTTCGCGGAGGAAACCGCAAGATGGCAGGCTCAATCTGCTGTGCCGGTGGAGTTCTGCTGCAGGTTCCCGAGTTGAAAGAGAAAATTCAATGGTATATAGATGCGACAAGACTGGCTGGTCGAGAAGTCGTAGAAAATGGTCAGATTTCATCTGAAACTCAATCTGTCCTCGATCAGCCGCTTGTAAAGGACCAAAAGTTTTTTGCAGACAGAGCGAATGCATATTTCGAGAGTATTGGAATCAAGCGTATCTGAAGAGAATATACAAAAATATGGATCAACGCCAATAGGCGCAGCAGATTGTCTTGGCTACCTGGCTGGACTCATTCAGAACTTTTCTGGCTCAGGCGGCTTAGTCTGTGGCATCTATGGAAGTACATGCCGCACCAACGAAAGCGACACCCCATTCGGGAACACCTGTGTTGCCACTACGGTGAAGCCGTGCGCAAGGTAGAACTGGGTCGGACCGGAGCAGTAGTCGGAGGAATCATTACGCCCATAGGTCTCGATAACTCTAAATCTTCGGTCACTGACCTCGTCGATCACTTCTTCTAGCAGTCGGCGACCAAGCCCCAAACGCCGCTGAGCTGGGACAAACAGGCATGATATGAACACACCGCTCATATCCACATGCTTTACCAGCTCATCATATTCGGAAATGTCGGGTATGTACTTCGGTGGAGCGTATTGGCAGTATGCGGCAGGCACGTCATTGACATATAACGCTTTCCCGCATGGATTGAAATCCACCTGAGTCTTCTCGAACCACTCCGCCTTAAGCTTCGTTTCTTGCTCAATGTGCTTGCCATGAGAAAACTGCTCCCGGCACTCCCAATAGCAGCATGTCCGGCAAGGCTCGACGATATCGGACAATGTCATGGTATCAATGCTGACTATCTTAATCTCCATCGTGCCCCATCTTCCTTGAACTATGTGTTTACTGCTGGATTTCGGTGCTTCGGGAACTTGTTCCCGAAACGATCACCTAAATATGAGAAAGGCAGAGCAATTATACAACCGCTCTGCCTTAATCTTCAAATTTATTTACTGCATACTAGACATTCAGAACGATACCGTCATACGCCACTTCTATACCATACTTGCCTGCGGCTTCTTCGAGTTCATCATGTAGCAGGCCGATGTTATGTGAGAAGTGAGTTATTATCGTGCGTGTCGATGATGAGACGGCGCCGGCGTTTTCGAGGTGTTTTCGCAGCGAGACCACTGCGTCCAGGTTCATATGTGCGGTGGCAGAATGGGGGCTAATCAGCCCGAATGTACATTCCACAATCAGCAGATCGAACTTAAGACCGGATAGATAATCCAGAGTCTGCTTGCAATAATCGCCCGTATCGGAGGCATAAAGGACTCTGGCACTGCCGGACTCTATGACATAGTTCAGGCACTGTTCATT